>LJTN01000047.1 GCA_001303415.1 Myxococcales bacterium SG8_38 | reverse complement strand
CTGCTCGACAGCGCGAGCGAGGACCTCGACCTGCCGCTCGGAGGGCTGGACCCCGGCTCGCACATCCTCGCGGTCCGCGCGTTCGATGCGGCAGGCAATCAGGCCAATCAGGAAATCATCGTAAATACGAAGAGATAGGGGCCGTCGATCGGCCCGGCTCATGCCCGCGCGACTCTGCCCTCCCCGGGTGCCCCCAACCTCTGATAATCTGTTCTCTTACTTGTTTCACTTGGTTGTGGATTCGGGGGAGTCATGGTACACACCCGCTCTCAAAAAGGGGCGACTGGGAGCCGGAAAACCCCGGACCTAAGGAGAAGAACGGATGAACATCAGCAAACTAGCTTTAATCGCACTACTTGGTGGTGCACTCATGGCCTTCGGCTGCGGCGACGATGAAGGCGACGGGGGCGGAACCGGCGGAACCGGCGGCACAGCTGGAACCGGCGGCACAGCTGGAACCGGTGGAACCGGTGGAACCGGCGGAACCGTCGGACCCGGCGAATACACCTTCACCTGCGAGCTGGAAGGTCTTGGGATTCCGCTTCCGGTGGTCATCAAGATCAATGCAGACGATCCCGGTTTCACCGAGGGCTCTGCGTCTGACCTGACGACTCTGCTCAACTACACCGTGGCGCCCAGCGTCATCGACTTGCTTCCTGACCTCGCACCCAATGCAATGATCGACGACGTCGACTGCATGCTCGGCGTCGCCGGCGGCATGCCCACGGAGATCGCGCACACCGCCGACGGCCTACCCTTCTCGCCGGCGGGCGAGTTCGACTCGGATGAGGTGACCACCTCGGTGACGCCGGACGCCGGCGCGACCGAAGTCGCTCTTTCGGTAGCCACGTTCAGCACGGTGGTAAGCGGGATTCCGGAAAACCTCGTAACTGGCGGCGTGATCACGTTGACGGCCGGCGATGGCGACTGCGGTGCACTCGAGCCGGTCGAGGGCTCCGGTCCGCTCACCTTTGACGTGACCGGCGCGGGCGGCGCGGGTGGCACCGGCGGCGCGGGTGGCACCGGCGGCGCTGGCGGCACCGGCGGCGCTGGCGGCACCGGCGGCGCTCCGTAACCAAGGCACCAGCGATCGTCTGGGCCTCGGGCCTGCGACGATCTCACGCGACGAAGGGCGGATGCCATGAGGCGTTCGCCCTTTGTCCGTTAATCATCGAACCATCAGCGGGAAAACCGTCCGACCTTGAGCCGGTGCATCACGGCGAGCTTCTGGCGCTCTTTATAGGCGCGATGGCTCGCGTCGCCCGACTCGTTGCGCTCGTCGGTAGCTCGGTCGAGCACCTGAAATTCGGTTTGGATGAAAATCGTATGGCCCAACGCTGCAGCCGACGGCGGCGCCTGGGCCAGCACCTTGGACGGCACGCGAACGGGCACGTCGGCCACGAAGTGCACGATCCGATAGCTCGGCGCCGTGAAACGATTGTCGATCGGCGACAGCCCGTCCTCGACGTCGAGCGGGATCTGCAACTGAGGAATCAATCGCGCCAGCGCAGGCTCAGATCGACAGACGTCGTGGAACCGAAGCAGCGTATTCGTGGACTGGCCCGGAATCACGAAATTGAAGGGCACGATGTTTCGCTGCACGTAGTTGAGAACCGGAAAGATGTCCTGCGCAGTGCGGGTCACGATTCGAAAACGCACCTTGTCGTAGATCTGCGAAGCGCTGACATCGGGCTTGGACAAGAGCTTGGTATAGAGAGAGTCTTTGTTCTTTCGGCCGCCGATGAACTCCACGATGGGAAAGTCATTGGCCAGGGCCATCGCCATGACCCGATAGACCTTCTGCTCCACCCACTGGAACACTTCCTCGTCGGCCGTGGGAAGCAAGTACAGCAGCTCCCGCGCCTCGAGGTGGTGAATGATGTGCATCACCTTCAGAATCGCGCAGGCGCAGATCTGGCGGTGGCCTTTGGAAGACGCGAGCATCAGCAAGCCGACCAAGTCTTTCTTGGCCACGGCCTTTGGGACCGGAAAGTCGAAGTGACGGCGGAGATAGTCGATGGCGGACTCTTTCACCTGCTCCGCGCGCGCCGCATCGGCTTCATCCGCGAGATCGATCTCGTGGGCACATGTCAGCTCCTCGGCCTCCCCTTCCGAAGCAAAGTTGAGCCGGTTCCAATCGACCACGGAGCCGCCGCGCAAGAGCATGCGGATGCCCTCCAAGTCGGTGAGGGTGAATTCATCGAGGCCGCGGAGCTTTGGGGTATTCACGGCTAGGAGGACCGTTCCAGCAGGAGCGTACCGACGAAAATACCGACGGTGACGAGCAAAATGACGGCGTTGAGCCAGAGGCCCCCGTGACAGCCGCTGAGCGTACAGAGCCCCAACGCTCCCGCCGCCCGTGTCGCATTCCGTCCCACCATTTCGGACGGCGGATTGATACCAGCCTCGGGATGGCCGCGCTAGTGGATTGCGCGGTGACGTTGCTGGCCGTCTAGATATCGAATATCGTTGGCAAAACGAATGACCGATTCGATCTTCCCCGCTGGCTCCGAACCGATCCTGCCCATCCTGCCCCTCCGCAACTCCGTGCTCTTTCCGGCGACCGTCGTGCCGGTCAACGTGGGGCGGGCGCGATCGGTGCGCCTCATCGAGGAAGCGTGCGGCCGGGAGCGCCCCGCCATCGGGGTCGTCACCCAGCACAAGCCGGAGGTCGAGGACCCCACGTTCGAGCAGGTGTACCACACGGGCACCATTGCCCGCGTCCTGAAGGTCATCCGGTTGAACTCGGGCCAATACAGCGTCGTGCTCCAGGGGGTGAGCCGGATGCGGATCGAAGAGCCCTTGGGCCGTCATCCCACCATGCGCGCACGAGTCCACCGGTATCACGAGGCGCCGATGGTCGACGTCGAGATAGAAGCCTTGGCCGCGCATCTGCGAGAGTCAGCGCGCAAGCTGCTGCAGGATCTTCCCACCGCGTCACGGGAGTCTCTTCACATTCTCGACAACGTGCGCGAGCCGGGAGCGTTGGCCGATTTGATCGAGTCGAATCTGCCCGTCTCGAACGAATCGAAGCAGAAGGTGCTGGAGACGCTCGACGTGCGGGAGCGCGTCCGGATCGTGCTCGATCAAGTGAATCGCCAGAACGAGGTCATGCGCGTAAAGCAGGAGATCTCGACCATGGTCGAGGAGGAGATGTCCAGCTCGCAGCGCGAGTACCTCCTTCGGCAGCAGATCAAAGCCATCCGCCGCGAGCTCGGCGAGACGGACGTCGATGAGGACGACATCGAGAATCTTCGCGAACGAATCGCATTGGCGAGGCTTCCGAGCGAGGCGGAGGCGGCAGCCAAACGCGAGCTTCGCCGCATGAGCAACATGAACGCCGCGAGCGGCGAATATCAAGTAGCCCGCACCTACGTAGAGTGGCTCGCCGACCTCCCCTGGGCGAAGACGACTCCGGACCGCCTCGACGTGCCGCAGGCGCGACGAGTGCTCGACGAAGATCACTACGGTCTCGAAAAGCCCAAACGTCGAATCATCGAGTACGTTGCAGTTCGCAAGCTCCGGCGCGACGGACGTGCGCCGATCTTGTGCTTCGTCGGGCCGCCGGGCGTAGGCAAGACGTCGCTCGGCCGCTCCATCGCACGCGCATCGGGCCGCGCGTTTGCACGGGTCTCGCTCGGAGGCGTATCGGACGAGGCCGAGGTTCGGGGGCATCGCCGAACCTATGTCGGCGCATTCCCAGGCCGCATCATCTCGGCCCTCAAGAAGGCGGGCACCAGGAATCCGGTGGTGATTCTCGACGAGATCGACAAGCTCGGACGGGACCAACGCGGTGATCCCTCGAGCGCGTTGCTCGAGGTCCTCGACCCCGAGCAGAACCATCAGTTCAGCGATCACTACCTGGACGTACCATTCGACCTCAGCAAGGTGATGTTCATCGCCACGGCCAATCAGAAGGGCACCATCCCGAGCGCGTTGCTCGATCGCATGGAGGTGATCGAGCTGCCCGGCTACACGCCTCGGGAAAAGCGGTCCATCGCTCGGGATTTCTTGATTCCACGTCAGCTCAGCGAGCACGGCCTGTCACCCGAGCGGCTCGATTTCTCGAACGAGGCCATCGACGCGATGGTCGATTCCTACACCAACGAAGCGGGCGTAAGGAGGCTCGAGCAGCAGGCGGCCGCTGTATGCCGTGCGGTCGCGGTGCGGCTCGCCAATGGCGAGGACGTCTCGATCATGGCGGACCCGGCATTCGTCCAGCAGGTGCTCGGTCCTCCCAAGGAGAGCCGGCAGCAGCCGGAGCGCAGCCCTCGTGCCGGCTTCGCCACCGGCCTTGCCTGGACCCCCACCGGTGGGGATTTGCTTTTCGTCGAGGCGACACAAATGCCCGGAACCGGCAAGCTGCACCTCACCGGCAACATGGGGGACATCCTGAAGGAGTCGGCGGCCGCGGCGTTTACCTTCGTGCGCGCACGCGCCGGAGAGCTCGGCCTGGCGGAGGATTTCGTGAGCCGGAGCGATATCCACGTGCACTTGCCTGCCGGCGGTGTTCCAAAGGACGGCGCGGCTGCGGGCATCCCGCTCTTCGTGGCGCTTGCCTCCTTGCTCACGCAGGTGAAGGTGCGGCCCGACGTGGCGATGAGCGGCGAGATCACGCTGCGGGGCAACGTGCTTCAGGTCAGCGGCATCAAGGAGAAGTGTCTAGCCGCGCACCGTGCTGGTATCTCGCGCATCCTTCTTCCCAAACGCAACGAGCCGGACCTCGAAGAGGTGCCCGCGGAGGTGAGGGAGAGCCTCGACATCCGCCTCGTCTCTCGGGTAGACGAGGTGATGCACCTGGTCGCGGATTTCGACCCGACGACGCCCGCTGCGGCCGAATAGCCCGTGACCGTGACCAAGCTGCTCATTTTCCGGGTCAGCGCGGCGTTTGCAGCCCTGGTGGGCGTGGGGCTCGTCTTCGTTCCACTGCTGGCCGTCCACGGCGTGGAAAGCGCCCTCGCCCTCGGCCTGCTCCTTCCGCCATGGGTGGCGGCCACGGCGGCCGCACACGCCCGTCGCCACTGGAGCACGCGCGGCCTCGACTTGATTCTGCAATCGATCGGCGCCGGTTTGCTTCTCTGGGCCATCCCGGTGGCGCTGCTCGCGCTGAGCTCCCTGCGCGTCCGCCAATGCACGCCAGGCGAGGGTCTAGCCTTCATGGTCCTCGGTCCGGGCCTCGGCTGCGCGCTCGCGGCCTGCGCGGGCGTGTGGGTCGCTGCGGTGGCCAGACGTCCGCGCTTTTCTCCCGGGATCGCGGCGGCGGTTCCCGTCGGCGCGGCGCTTCTCGGGCTTTGGACGTTCTACGCCACACCTACCGTGTACGTCTTTGGCGCGTTCGCCGGGTATTTCCCCGGCGCCATCTACGACGACTTGGTTCAGATCCCGACGCGCTATCTGACCTATCGGGCGGCGATCTTGGTTGCAGTCGTGGCTCTGGGCGTGCTGTTCGACGCGCTGTGGGACCCTTCCTCGAGGAGCCTCAACTTCCGGCGCCGGGGCCGCTCGCATCTCGGCGAGCTTCTGGTTTCGGTCGCCATGCTCAGCATCGTCGCCGCCTCGTACTGGCACGGTGACGACCTCGGCCATTGGGTGAGCAAGAGCCATTTGATGGAGCGCCTCGGCAAGACCGAACGAGGGAGGCTTTGCATCGTGCACATGCCCCGTGAAACGGAACCCGAGGAGGCCGAGCGTCTGGTCGAGGACTGTGACTTCCACGTCGAGCGGACCCGCCGCCTGGTCGGCTCGAGATCCTCCGAGCCGATCACAGCATATTTCTTCCGAAGCGAGGGCGAGAAGAAAGATCTCATCGGCGTCGGCCGGACGTTGATCGCCAAGCCCTGGAGGCGCGAGGTCTACTTGCAGATGGCCGGCTGGCCGCACCCCATGCTCGGCCACGAGCTCGTGCACGCCGTGCTCGCAGAGGTAGGGCGCGAGCCCTTCGACGTCGCAGCAAGCTGGGGCGGCCTGATTCCCAATCCCGGTCTCGTCGAGGGGGCTGCGGCAGCGCTGGCCTGGGACGTCCGCGACGATCTCGACCCCGATCAATGGTCCCGGATCATGCTGGACCAAGAAGAGCTTCCCTCGGCACAGACGGTGATGAGCGTTCGGTTCAGCGCGCTGCCGGCGCGCCGCGCCTACATGGCCGCCGGCTCGCTCGTCCGATTCCTGATCGCGACGCGCGGCATGAAGGCGTTCCTCTTGGCCTATCGCGCCGGCCGGGTGGATGACCTCGAGGAGCTCGAGGCGCTGTGGCACGATTATCTCCGGGAGGTGCCCGTCACGCGCATCGAGCGCGGGATCGCCGAGGTCGCTCTGGCGCAGCCGAGCATCTTCACGGCAGTGTGCCCTCACGCGCTCGCACGTCTTCGCGCAGACCTTTCGGCGGATGCTGCCGCGCGCGACGACGCCCGCATGATCGAGACCTGCGAGGCCATCCTGGACATCGAAGAAAGCGAAGCGCAGGCGCGCGCCGCCCTCGTCGGAGCGCTGGCCCGCACCGGCCGCAAGGAAGAAGCGCTCGCCGAGCTCGAGGCGCTGCGAACCGCGGCTTCGGCGCCCAAGCCGTTGGTCGCGGCCGCGCTGGAGGTGTATGCCGACGCGAGTTGGGCCGTCGGCCACCTCGACGAGGCATCCCGGCTCTACGACGAGCTGCTCGCCATGCCGCGAACCGACGATCAAGCGCGTCAAAGCGAGGTCAAGAAGCTCGCCCTCGAGGGAAGTGAAGCGCAGCGTGATTTGGTCTACCAAATGCTGATCGATCGTGCGTCGAGCGCGGTGGTGGTCCACCTCGCGCATGAGCTGGCCGAGATCCGGCGCGACGGTCTCGGACAGTACCTCCAAGCCCGTCAGCTCATGGGCCACGATCACTTCGCGTTGGCGCTTCCCTTGATTCAGGAGGCGCAGCGGCTTGGGCTGTCGACCCGCCGGCTGGATGAGGAGCTCACCCGCATGCTCGGCATCACCATGTTCGCCCTCGGGCACTACACGGAATCCGCAGAGGCATGGGTCGAGCACGGGCGCGTGAGCCGCGCTGCGCACGCCGAGGCGGCTCGCTGGCTGGAGCGGATCGAGCTGATCGAGGCCGGTACGCTCAATCCGAAGCTGCCAAGTCCATGGTCGGCTCCCCTAACTGCGCCTTGATGTGCGCAGCGATCGAACAGTCCGCGACGACGATGGGGTCGCCTTCGGCTTTGGCGCCCTCGCTGCTCGGACCGATGCGGCTGCGGACCGAGATCAGGCGCCCCCGATTCTCGGTGCGGGAGCGCAGGACGAGCTTGTCCTGCTGGAGATCCCACAAGAAGACGTCGACGGGATCGGTGAGGCGGCTCTGCCCCTGCACCACCAGCAGCAGGAAGTATTCCGCGGGAAGGCGCTCCTGCAACGCCGGAAGCTCCCGATCGATGGCCCGGCGGAGCTGTTCCTCCCGGACCGAGAGCCGCCGCATGTCGTTCGTTTCATCCGCCCGCGCGAGCCACTTGGCCGTCAAGACTTCCGGCACCTCGGAAAGCGCGGAAACGGGTGTGAGCGCTAGGCCGAGGCAGGCGCCGATCGCATCCTGCTCCTCGGAGCCCATGGCGGCGCGGAGGGTCTCTTCAGAACGCAGATCGGGAGCGCGAACAAGGAGATAGACGACTTCTTCGTCGTGGAGGGCCGAAAGGGGCACCTGAGCATCCACGAGGCGCTTTGCGGCGCCCTCCTTCGCAGACAGGGCCTTTCCCTCGAGGTCGAGCCTGGTGGCTTCCAGCCCATCGAGCACCGGCGCCACCATCTCGGCGTGACGCTCTTGCATACGGGCCCGCAAGGCATCGGCCCGAACCTTCTGGCGCCAGAAATACGCTCCAGCAATCAACGCGGCAGCAAGAATTACCAGACCGATACGCGCCCAGGGGAGCCGCGGGCGGTATCGGTTCTTGGCTCGGCCGTCGAACTCAGCAGGAGTCAGCTCGGACGGCTCCATGATGGGAGGTTTACTGCTCGCGCTGATTGACCGCAAAGCTCACGTTGCCGTAGCCCGCGGCTGCCGCCGAAAACATGACCTTCTTGACGACGCGGAAGTCGATGTTGCGATCGGCCTGCACGATGACCTGCCCTGCAAAAGGCTCGGACGGGTGAATCGTCTCCCACTTCCGCTTCTCGGACTCGAGGCCCTGAATGAGAGGCTCGATTCGGTCGACCTGGGCGGACTGCCCTTGGGTTTGCGTATCGGCCACGCGCGTACCGTCGAGCGTGATCACGCGCTCGTCGATCGCCACGACCGGCGAGATCTCGATCTGCTCTGTGTTCTTGGCGTCCGGCATGGTGATGGTCGGCTGCTGGGCGATGAGCTCACCCGACGCAGAAAACGACATCAGCAGGAAGATCACGAGGACGATCAAGAAATCGATGAAAGGAATCAGCGGGATCTGATGATCCACCGCTTTGCGTCCGTGTCCCGAGACCCGGTCGCGGACGAACTTCAGTGGGATGTGATGTAGCAGCTCTGGCTCTGGCCGTTTGATCGCCATGATTTCCCCCTACAGGAACGCAGCCCCATCGGCCATGGACAAATTGATGAAACCTGCCGCCGAAGCGATGTCCATCGCACGAATGACGTCCTCGTAGCGAACGCCGTCCTCGGGCGCGACGATCAAGTCATCGCGCTTGTCCCAGGCTTGCTTCCACTGACCGAGCTTTGCTTGGAGCTCGTCGGTATCGAACTCCTTCTGATCGGCCACGGCGCGCTTCTCGATATCGATGCTCTCTCCAGCCGAGGATCCCAGCACGTAACCGGAGTTTCGAATCTGTAAGATGAGCTTCACCTTTTCGTCCTCCGGGGGTGCATCCTCGGTCGATGCCTGGCCCGGGACCTGCTGGTTGGCATTCATCGCGGCAAGCTGATTCCACACCGCGGTCGCCAAGAGGAACATGACGCAGCAAAGCAGGAGGTCGATGAACGGAATCAGGGGAATCTCCTGATTGACCGCCTTCTTTCCGGATCCGCCTCCGCCCGTTTCAATTGCAGCCATGTGGAAACCCTCCCGCCCTTATTCCGCGGGGATGTTCTGAAGATCGACCTTGGAGCGATTGCCCACCACCAGGTTCAACACCTGGACGGTCGCCGCATTGATGTCGTCGATGATCTTCTGGGTCTTGCCGTTGAGAACACCGAGCATGAGAAGCGCGAAGACGGCGGTCATCAGACCAAACGCCGTGCAGTTCATGGCTTCTTCGATGCCCTTGGCGAGTCCGGTTGCCTTGCTGGCTGCGTCGGCCTTGGCCACCTCGCCGAAGGCGGTAATGAGACCGACGACCGTTCCGAACAAGCCGCAAAGCATCCCCACGTTTGCGAGCAAACCGAGGTACGGCGTGCGCCGTTCGATGAGCGGCAGCTCCTTGAGCGCAGCTTCGTCCATGGCCGCTTGCACCTCTTCGTCGGGGCGGTTCACCTTGAGCAACCCCTGCTTGACGATGCGCGCGAGCGGGTTGTGCTCTGCAGAGCAAACCTTGATCGCGCCCGCCACGTCCCCCGCGGTGATGCACTTCTGCATCTTGGCGATGAACTCGTCCTTGTCGATCGACGCCTTGTACAAGAACATCGCCCGCTCGATGGTGAACCCGATTGCAAACACGAGACAAACCAGGATGAGCCACATCGCCCATCCGCCTGCCTCGAAGTGATACGCCAACTTGGCCATTTTTCCTGCCTCCTGCGAACTTTACTTTGACAGTGTTTGCCGGACCCCGAGTGAGTACGGTGCGATCCCCACCACTGTTTCGACACGAAAACTCGCTGTTCCCCCCAGAACAGTAAGCAATTCCAAGGCTTGCTTACTACCTAGGGATGATAACGGTTGGATCCAGCAAGTCAATATCGTGCCTGCTCCCACCGTTTAGAAACCTCTGCCGAGGGCAGCCTTGGGTCGGGGTCTCGAAAAAGCGGTAGTCGCGTTGACAACTTCGGCGGGCGTGGGGTAGCTTGCCCTTCGATCGAGGGTTCGTTCCGACAGTCGTAATGATTTCAACGAATTCCAGCCCGCTGGGTTCGGATTTCAGTACGGCTGAAGGGGGGCAAAAAGGGGACAACTCGCCGAGATCGCAGGCGAGTCGGAGGGAGCCGCAAGCATGCATGAAATCTGGGAGGCCCTGGTCGAAGGCGCTCCGTTTTCCTTCATTAATCTCGGTGTCCTGGCTTTTGGCGTCGGCGTGATCATCGACCGCGCGTGGTACATCCGGATGAACTACAGCGTCGATGCGACCGAATTCATGAACCGCATTCGCAAGCTGGTGCAGGCGGGAAACATCGATCGCGCCATTCGTCAGTGCGAGGCGAAGGCCGTACCGCTGCTCGAGGTGGTCAAATCGGGGCTCACCCAGGTCAACCGCGGCGAAGAAGCGGTCATCGCTTCGATGGAAGAAAAGATGAGCGAGGTGATCCCGGCTCTCGAGAAGCGAACCGGCTCTCTTTGGACGCTGGCGAACATCGCGACGTTGATCGGGCTGCTCGGAACGATCAGCGGTCTCATCCGGGCGTTCAAGGCCGTCGGCACGATCGACGACCCGTCACAAAAGACCGCGTTGCTCTCCGCGGGCATCGCGGAGGCCATGTGGAACACGTTCCTCGGCTTGTTGATCGCCGTGATCTTCATGATCGCGCACCTCGTGCTCCACGGCCTGACCAAACGCCACAAGCACGAGATGGAAAAAGTCACCATGCAGCTCGAAAACCTCCTCACGCTGCGCCGTCAAGGTGGTTGATCGGGCCCGGTCATGCCCGCACGGCTGACACCACGGCAACGAGCCTACGTCCGAAAGCGGACCGTGATTCCGGATGCCGATCCATCCGAGCTGAGCGACGAGCTCAACATCGTGCCGTTCTTGGACATCGTGGTGAACATCATCATGTTCTTGCTGATGACGCTCACGACGATTGCATTCTTCTCGCAGGTCGAGGCAGCGCTTCCCGAGTATCGCAAGGGTGGGATCGGCAAGCGAGCCGCCGAGGAGGAAGCCCTCAATCTCAACGTCACGATCACTCGGGAAGGCGTCATCGTCTCCGGATCGGGAGGAAAGCTCGCGCGTGGTTGTACGACGACGGCGCCGGGCAAGGTCATCACCGTACCGGCAGGAATGAACGGCGAGCACGATTGGCAGGGGCTGACGAACTGCGTGCGTCGCGTCAAAGAGCAGTTCGAGGATGAAACGAGGGTCACGCTGAGCGCCGATCCGGAAGTTCCCTATGAGCACCTGATCGGCGCGATGGACGCCGTGCGTGGTGAGGAAAACGATCTCTTTCCGGACGTCTTGCTGTCCGCAGGAATTCGATGATGACGAACCAGAGCAGTCGGCCGCCCCGGGATTCGCTCGCGCCGCCCGTCTCTGAGCAGTCAGTCTCGATGTCGCACGTCAATCGCGTGGTTCGCGCGAAGCTGCGTCGCCGGCCCGAGCCCGAGCATTTTGGGCTCAACATTTATCCCATGATGGACATGCTGACGATTCTTCTCGTCTACATGATGGCAATCTTCGCGACGTCGTCGGCGGCTGCGGTTCAAGAGAGCAGCGAGCTACGCATCCCCTACTCCACCTCGAAGGTGGAGCTCGGCGAAGCCATCGCAGTGCAAATCTCGCGAAGCGGCGTGGCAGTCGACGGCAAGCCGGTGCTCGAGCTGCGCAACGGCATCGTGGACCCGAGCCTCAAGCAGGGTGGCAGCAGCGGTTTCTTGATCACCCCGCTCTACAAGACCCTCAGCGAGATCCGCGATCGCAAGAAGCGCACCGCGCAACGATTCGCCAACCAGCCTTTCGTGGGCGATGTCCAAATCATCGCCGACAAGCGCACCCCGTACCGCACCTTGAGCGAGGTCATCTACACGCTCGGACAAACCGAGTTCAAAAACCTCCGCTTCGTCGTCAACAAGAAGAACTAGGGGACACGCAGCCCCTCGAAAAGAGCGTCCCGAGCTCAGAGCTCGAAGTCGCCGTATTCTAGGATCTCGGCGATGCGGTAGAGGAAGCCGTTCGCGTGGACGCCGTCGACGACGCGGTGATCGTAGGTGAGCGCCATGTGCATCACGGGGTGAATGGCCATCAAGTCCTCGCCTTCGTGCTCGATCACCACGACGCGCTTCTTGATGGTGCCCATGCGCAGGATGCCGACATTCGGTTGAGAGATGATCGCGCCGCCGACCAGGTTCCCCCGCCGGCCGGGATTCGAAATGGTGAACGTCTTGCCCGAGAGGTCATTGGGCGTGAGGTTGCCGGTTCGCGCCCGCTCGGCAAGGTCGTCTACCGCACGCGCGATGCCGCGAATCGTGAGCTCGTCGGCGTTGTGAATGACGGGAACCACCAAGCCTTCATCGGTGTCGACTGCAATGCCGATGTTGACTTCCGCCAACTTCACGAAGGCGTCGTCGAGGACGCGCGAATTGAGCTCGGGAAACTCCCGAAGCGCTCTGGCAGTCGCCGCCGTGGCAAAAGCCAAGAAGGTGAGGCTGAGGCCGTCCTTTTTGAACTGCGCCTTGTGCTGGTCCCGCAGAAGCGAGGTCCGGTACAAGTCACACTCCGCGAACGTCACCACGTCGGGCGCGGTGCGCTTCGAGTAGACCATGTGGTCGGCGATGATGCGGCGACGTCGGGTGAATGGGACGAGCTCGTCCCCTTCCTTTGGCACGTAGGGCGGCAGGCGAAACGCTCCGGCAGGACCTGTCCCGCGGCTGGGTGGAGCCGCCCGTCGCGGCGCAGGCTCCTCTTCCTTCTTGGGCGGCGCCTTCGAAAGCGCCTCAGGTGGCGGGGGCGGCGGCGTCGCCATGCGTTCCGGCGCACGAGAGCTCTCGATCGCAGCCATCACGTCGTCGCGCTTGATGCGGCCGCCTTCGCCAGTGCCCTGCACGACGGATAGGTCGACACCCTTTTCTCTGGCGAGCTTGCGTACCGAGGGGGAAGTCGGGGCCGCCGCGCCCTCTTCGGCATGAGCCTTGCCCTCTTCTCGTTGCTCCTTCGCTTTGGCCTTTGCCGCTTTGCCTCTCGCGGGTTCTTCCTCCGCGGCTTGCTCCTCGCCCTTCTCGGCTTTCGCGGTCGCGCCCGCCTCGGCTTTTTCGTCGATCTCGCAGATCGGGTCGCCGACTGCGACGATGTCATCTTCGGAAGCGAGGAGCTCCGTCACCACGCCGGCCACCGGCGCGGGAAGCTCGCTGTCTGCTTTGTCTGTCAGGATCTCGACGAGGGGCTGATCCTTTTCGACCGATTGCCCCACCGAGACGAGCCATTTGCCGATCGTACCCTCGACGATGCTTTCGCCGAGCTGCGGCATGGTCACTTTGGTGGCCATTGGAGCCGCAACATAGCCCAAAATGTCGCGAGCGGTAGCGTCTTGCAGCGAAGAGCGTCTCGTAGGACGCTCTTTCGGGTGGGAGACGGGGAAGAAAAGCGATTGCGGCGGGGGGACCTAAGGTTCCTGATGAGGATTTGCGGCGCAGTTGCCCTGGTGGTTCTTCTGGCCGTGCTGGTGCTCGGGGTGCTCGACAGATCGAGGCTCGGCAGTTGCGCCGCACGCGGTTTTTTGGAGGTCACTGAAACACCGTCTTCAGACTAGTGCTAGGTGACGCCTCGGAGTAGAGTCGCTGCGATGCTGGACGTTCTCGACCGCGAAGACAGGCTGCAGCTCATGCGATTCGTGTGCTCTTTTGCGTGGGCCGACCTCGAAGTCAGCGACAACGAGCGGGACTTCATAGTCAAGATGGTGGACCGTCTCGAACTAGACGACTCGGAGAGGGCGCAGGTGGCAGAATGGCTCGAGGTTCCCCCACGAGCAGACGAAGTCGATCCCACGGACATTCCGAGAGAGCATCGGGAGCTATTTCTCGATGCCGCAAGAGCGATGATCCTCTCGGACGGCGATATCGACGAGGTCGAAGCGGAGAACTTGATCCTCTTCGATCAGCTGCTCCGCTGACGGCTTGCCGCTGACGGCGCTGCCATCCCGGCTCAACCGGTGGGGTCGAGGAGCTCGGATACCGCCGGGCGCGCTGCGGCCAAGCTCGCGCCGAGGCTCACGACCTGCATCGGATCGAGGTCGAAGCGCGGGCGTGTGCCGAAATACGATTCGACATAGGCGCGGAGGCCGGGCAGCAGCGTACTGCCGCCAGCCAGGAAAATCGCCTGCATATCCCGTGCCTTGAGGCTCGCTTGGGCAAGCACCTCGTCGCATATAACGAAGGTGCGACGCACCAGGTCCAAGGTGAGCTGCCGCACCTCATCACGCGTGATCGAAATCACACCGCAGCTCTCGGGTGCCGCAGGATCGACCGAAGGAATGGCAATTGCCGCCTCCTCCGACTCGCCGAGCTCACACTTGGCAAGCTCGCACGCGTGGACCAACCGATCGAACGTCACTGCATCGTTGGTCAGGTCCCAGCCATCACGGGACAGGGTCCGGTCCGCAACATACAACGCGATGGTTCGATCGACGTCGTCGCCACCGAGATACGGATCACCCCCATGTCCGATGACGCGAAACGGATAGCTGCTGCAATCGACGACGGCAGCGTCGAAAGTGCCGCCACCGAGGTCGTAAACGAACGCGTATTTCAAGCTGCTGCGGTGCAGGTATGCAAGCGCGGTCGCAATGGGCTCCTCGACGACTCGGACCGATGAGAAGCGCGCCTTCGACACGGCAAGCGCCGTTGCATCGCGCCGCCGCCTGTCGAAGCCGACGGGGGCGGTGACCACCGCATGGACTTCCTGGACGGGACAGCGAGTGAGCTCGCACAGACCACGAACCACCGCACCGCCGATATCGACGGGCGAAACGTCGCCGACGCGCGTTCGGAACGCCGGCGAGCCGCCGGCATCCTCGACCAAATCGTACGGGTAGTGCTCGCGGAATTGCGCCGTATAAGACGAGTGCCAGCGCGCACCGATGATGCGCTTCGCGGAAAGGATGGTGTTCTTCGGATCGAGCGCCCTACGACGGCGCGCTGCCTTCCCCACGAGCGTGGAGCCGTTCGGGGGAAACGCGACGGCGGAGGGCATGACGCACCCATTGCCTTCGATGTGCAGCGCTTCGAAATTCCGGGCGATCACCGTGTTGGTCGTACCAAGATCGATTCCAACGGTGTGCTTGCGGCGGGCGGCCATGGGCCGGCTCGGAGTAAGAGAACGGAGAGCGGTGTTGAGATTCATTGGGGGGATTGGAAGAGCCCTAGGGAACCAACAGACTATGTGATTCGGAGATGGCCTGCCACCGTCACGAGGCCGGCTGGACCGAATCCCCGTCCTGTCCTAGAGTGAAACACGTTCTAGTTGGAGACTGCAGTCAATGCCTGCCGACTTTCAAAGGCTACAAATAGCAGGAATTGTACAAGAAACAAGTGACACGCGGTCTTTTGTCCTCGACGTTCCACAATCGTTGCGCGCCGAGTTTCGCTACCGAGCCGGCCAGTTTTTGACGTTCGAGATCCCGTGGAACGGCATGAACCTGCGCCGCTGCTACTCGCTCTCGAGCGCCCCAGAGACCGATCCGTGGCCCAAGGTGACGGTGAAACGGGTCGAAGGTGGACGAGTGTCCAACTGGTTCAACGACCACCTCCGGGTCGGCGACTCGATCCTGGTGCAGCCCCCAGAGGGCCGCTTCGTATTGCGTTCGAACGAGGGCGATCATCCGATCGTGTTGTTCGGCGGCGGCAGCGGCATCACGCCGGTGCTCTCGATCCTCAAATCCGCGCTACGCACGACCAAACGGAAGGTGAAGCTGGTTTACGCCAATCGCGACGAAGGCTCCGTCATCTTCAAAGACGAGATCGATCTGTGGTTGGCCGAGCATCCGAGCCGGTTGGAGGTCGTCCATCACTTGGATAGTGACGGAGGGTTCATGTCGGTGGCCGACGTCCAACGGCACATCCGAGGCTGGGAAGACGCCGAGTTCTTCGTATGCGGTCCGACGGGATACATGGACACCATCGAAGAGGCTTTCAAGGCATCCAAGATCGATCCAGGACGGACCAAGTTCGAGCGATTCATTTCGCCCATCGATCCCGATCGGAAAGACCCGTCTGCGACCGTGCTCCCAGCTCAATCCGACGCCGAGGTTCCGGATTCGTTCGCCATCCGACTCGAAGGCCAGTTGCACGAGGTCCCCTACCAAAAGGGGCTGACATTGCTCGAATCCGCGGTCAAAGCGGGCTACAAGCCGCCCTCGTCATGCGAGGATGGCTATTGCGGTTGCTGCATGGCGCTACTCAAGAGCGGCAAAGTCAACATGGCCAATCATGACGCGCTCGAACCGAGCGACATCGAACGCGGTTGGGTTCTCGCCTGCCAGGCACGTCCGGCGAGCCGCGAGCAGATCGAGATAGACTTCGACGCCGAGTACTAGGTGTACTCGGTTCTAGCTCAGGGACGCTGGCGATCGGACCAGTCCCAATAAGACGGCTTCCCGATAGTCCAGTCGGGACCGTTCCCCCAGTGCCTGCGCGTACGGGCGTTCCTGTGACCGGGGTCGTGTTCCTCGAGCGCCTTGGCGTACGCTTGAAACTGCTTCACGCCCAGCTTTTCGGCCCAATAGTCCTCCTCGGAAGACCATTGATTGTTCCCGGCGTACTGCAGAATCGTAATCCCCGGGAAGTCGATCACACCCTCCCCGCTCGGGTGATCCCGCCGGTTGACCATCCGAAAGACCACCCGCCCGCTCGGATCGGCCATGTGCCAGTCGTAGACCCCGTAGATTTCCCCGTACTGCTCCATCAAGGGAACGATCCATGCGCGAACCGTCTCACGGCCTCGCATCGTGCCGAGAACTCGCTCGTCGTAGATGACGTCCTCGGTGAAGAGATCGGCCCAGGCGTTCCAGTCTTCCCGGATCATCCCCGTGTGCCAGAAATGCCGAAAGGCCTCTTCGACTTCTTCGAGATCGAACGCGGACACTACTGCGCAGCCTCTTGCCCTTCGGGCCACGAATAGAACTGCGTGCACCAGCGGCGGAAGATCGCAATGGGTCCGTCGCCATCACACAGCAACGGCCTTTCGTGCTGCACCTTGTTCTCCCAGATCGGGATGTCTTGCTCGAGCTGGCGCGTTACCTCGGCGACGAATGCCTTACCTACCCCGCGAGCCATCTCCGCGCCGCCCGTCTTCTTGACACTGAAATGAAAGCGGAGATGGCAGTTGTCGGCATCGATCGGCGTGGTGGTCGCAACGTTGAGCGTCTCCACGATGCCCTTGAAGCGGACGATCGAAAGACCAAACCCGTAGTTGAGGCTCTCGATCGATCCATCGACCGTACCACGCGGCGTTTCCATGCCGGCGCCCGAATACACGCGAAGGATGGGGCCGTCGACCGTCGCCTCGGACTTGGGCATGTTGGTCGTCCCGTGCAGATAGTGGAAGTGGGCAGAGTCCACGGCGTTTTCCGCCATCTCCTGATTGCGCGTGCGGATTTTCCATTCGCGCAGGACGAAGTCCGTCCATTCCTCGTTGCGAATGCCGTCCTGGCTGCCCCACTCGGGGATCTCATCGGGGACGTCGAACGTGGGTGGCTCCCCCTCCGCGTGGTGCCAGCACAAGACCATGTTGGCGAGCTCTTTGATGTGCCAAGTCGCGACCTTGGCCTTGCGTGGAATGTGCTCGGCGTAAGGCACTGCCGTGCAACGCCCATCGGTCCCGAACTGCCACGCGTGGAAGGGACACTCGATCGAGTGGCCCTTGACCTTCCCTCCGTGCCCGAGGTGTGCACCGAGATGCGGGCAAAAGGCATCGAGCACACTCAGCGTTCCGTCCTCGGAGCGCCAGATGACGAGGTCCTTGCCGAAGTACTTGAGCGGCTTGACGTCGCCGGGCTTGATCTCGTCCGACGCGGCGATTTGGAACCAACCGTTCGGAATGGGAGGGGTGAAGTAGCGGTCGTCCATTTGGGAAAAATAGAACGTGTTTCACTTTTTTCAACCCAAAACGTGGTGCTAGGCTCGCCGCGGAGGCAGGACATGGCGAGCATCGGCGTCGGCGACACAGCCCCGGATTTCACAAAAACCACGCAAAATGGCGACAGTCTCAGGCTGTCGCAGTTTCGGGGCGACAAGACCATCGTCCTCTACTTCTACCCGAAGGACGAGACGCCGGGCTGTACGGCCGAGGCATGCACCTTCCGCGACAGCTTCGAGGACTTCGTCGACGCGGGCGCGGTGGTCATCGGAGTGAGCCAAGACAGCGACGAAAGCCACAAGCGGTTTGCCGAGCATCACCGGCTCCCGTTCTTACTGGTCAGCGACCAAGACAAGTCTCTTCAGAAGGCCTACGGCGTCCCCAAGACCATGGGACTCCTTCCTGGACGGGTGACATACGTCATCGACCGCAACGGCGTGGTGCAACACGTCTTCAGCTCTCAGCTCAACGCCAAGAAACACGTCCACGAGGCGCTCGACGTGGTCAAGCGGCTCGGCGCCTGAGGCGTCCGACCGCGATCCACAGGAAGAGCCCTGCCCACAGGGAAAAAGCGCCCGAGCCGCTCGCCGTGACGCTGCATCCGGATGGATCGCCTGGCACGACGCCGCCACCGTTGCCCGGCGGCGACGTCGTCCCGCACCAGTCGCCCACACACGCGGCGGTCTCGCAGAGCGTGCCGCGCTCCCATCCTTCATCGCACAGCGCTTTCACGATGGTGGAGATGTCGTGCACCACCTCGCCCGCCTCCGAGTCCCGGAAGACATTGACACGTGCACAGTCCTCGTCGGGCGCGACCACGTAGTCGGGTACCCGTCCACCGATCAAGATGCCGGCAAGCTGAGCATTCGAGTCGAACGTGGCGCTCCCCGAGTGGCCCTCGAATGCGTCCAGGTTGGCGATGAAAAAGTCGTGCTCTTGCGTCCGCGGATCGGCGACCGACGCACCCGAGTCGATCTTGGCCGGCAAGCCGCTGCCGAAGCCGATCATGCTGAGGGGAGCATCTTGTTCGAGAGGCGACGCCGGGCGAACATCCGCCGGCGCGTGCAGTCCTCCGACCGGCCGATCGAGCTGGATGACGACGTAGTCGGGGGTGACCTCATCAATCTTGGCATCCCGCTCGAGGAACACCCGTTCGCATCGATACACGTCCTCGTCCTGGATGGGCGCCAGCTGGCTGGGCCCTTCGAGGTAGTAGTTGAAGACGTAGCTGAATCTATCGCAGGGCCGCTGGGGGCTGATGCAGTGACCTGCCGTCAGGACCAAGTCATCGTCGATCAAAGTGCCGGAGCAGGAAGCGGCGACGGGCTGGTTTGCGAACAACTCGTCGTCGCACAGGCCTTGCTCGTCTTTGAGGCTGAACGCGCTGATGCTGTAGCTACCGTCTTCCAGTCGATTGAGCCTGGTCGTCTGGATCAAGGCAACGATGGACTCGCGCGCGACTCGCTGCAGCTCCGGATCGGGGTGAGCGAACACCTCACGGCGATCATCGGTGCCGTACACCACCGGGGCGCTGATCTCCCCGACGAATATCTCTTCGGCCGGACCGCAGGCGACGGTCAAGATGACGGCAAAGAGCAAGCAAGCGCGGCCAAGCATATCTAGATATGTAGAGCCAGAGCGCAGCAGACGCTACTCCGATACCCGAACTTGTATGCTGGTCACCAAATCCCCGGTTGCCGTGGCCACGTCCGAAACCACGACCACGGGCTCGCCGGCTTCGATCACGCCTCGCTCTCGAAGCTTGGCCAACGCATTGACGATGGTTTTCTCGGGATCGCGGGACAAGTTCATGCGAAATGGAACGACTGAACGGTTGAGCCAAAGCTTGCGACGCGTGGTGCTCATGTTGGTGAATGCGTAGATGATCGCGCGCTGCGGGCGATAGCTGGCTACCAGCTGTCCAAACTGTCCGCGGCGCGTCATCACCACGATGGCGCGCGCCCCCAGCGAATCGGCGAGCCTGCAGGCGCCCTGGGCCAGGTGCGCTCGTTGCGTGGTCGGCGCAGGACGCTCTTTGTAGAAGTCGAGGCCGGGCGTCGTTTCGATGCGCCGCGCGATCGTTGCGAGCACCTCGACACAGCGGGTCGGGTACTTCCCCGTCGCGGTTTCCCCGCTCAACATGATCGCGTCGACCTGTTCGTAGACGGCGTTCGCCACGTCCGTGACCTCCGCTCGCGTGGGCAGGGGGTTCCCGATCATCGATTCGAGTAGGTGCGTTGCTACGATGACGGGCTTTCCAGCGATCGCGCAACGGCGAACCATGTCCCGCTGCAGGACCGGCAGCTCCTCGAAGGCCACCTCCACACCGAGATCGCCACGCGCCACCATGATGGCATCTGCCGCCTCGAGAATGACGTCGAAATTGTCGACGCCTTCCTGGTTTTCGATCTTTGCCACGAGGCGTTGATGGCCTCCTGCTTCTTCGACGATCTCACGGACCTCGAGCACGTCTTGGGCGCCGCGTACGAAGGAAAGCGCGATGAAGTCCACATCCTGCTCGATTGCAAACGCGATGTCCTCGCGATCTTTCTTCGTGATGGACGGAAGGTTGACGCGAACGCCGGGCAGATTGACGTGCTTGCGCGAGCCAAGCGTGCCGCCGTCGAGCACCCGGCACTTGAGGCGATGCTCGGAGAGCTCGAGCACCTCGAGGTTGATCAATCCGTTGTCGACGGTGACTCGTTCCCCGGGCCGCAGATCCTTGACCAGATCTTGGTAATTGACGTGCACACTGCGCTCCTCGGCGTCGTCGGCCAACACGGTGAAGTAGAAGACGTCGCCGGTCTTCAAATCCAGGCTCTCGGCGAGCTCGCCAGTGCGAATCTCGGGCCCCTGAAGATCCATGAGGATCGAAATAGGATGGGCGAGCTTCTTATTGAGGCTCTTGAGATTGCGAATGACCTGCAGGTGCGATCGTTGGTCCCCATGCGACATGTTCAATCGCGCCAGGTTCATTCCGGCCTGGGCAAGCCCCGCCAGCGCATCCCAAGAGCTCGTGGATGGGCCTATCGTGCACACGATCTTGGTCAGCCGGTTGTCCGGTTCTTTCGCTTGCAGCTTCACCGCCGCCGGAGCCTAGGCCACGGTCAGCGACGTGACAATCGACGCGATAAGAACAGGAAACCGAGCAACGAGCCGAGCAATGACGCCGACGGCCCGCCTCCCGTTCCCGGGCCAGATGCAGCACATGCCCCGGCGCGATGGAGCGCGCCTCCCTTGGGAGTCCGGATTGGATCCGCCCCGTCCGGAAGGAACGATACCTCCTGCGTGCCTGGCTCGGCCCGCGGCTGGAACCGGTTGCCGGCGGTCCGGGCGATCCAAGGAAGATGCGCGGACAAGAGCGTGTACACCCCGCCGTCGCCGCAATCGCGCTCGACATCGGACCGGCCGCGCGACACCAGGCCCAACAAAAAGTCGCCCTGCTCGGTGGGTACGTAGAGTGGACCGCCGGAGTCGCCGAAGCAGGAATCGCCCAACGGGTCGGTCCGCCGTGTGAGGAGCTCTCGCGTCCCGATGATGTCGATGATGGCATCAGAAATGTAGAGCTCCCCGTTGCGGCCGTCCTCCAGGTCGTAGACGCCGTAGCCGGCAACGAACGCCACGTCGCCATGTGCCACCAGCTCGTCCTGGCGGCTCGGTGTGAGCAGCGGAGCCACGGCCGCGCTGTCGAAGGGAGTCGTAATGAACAGCAGGGCGATGTCGTTGGGAGATCCGATTCCACCCTGTCCTGCGCCGCTGCGGCTCCGGCCCATGATGAACTCGTGATCGTAGTCTTCGTGGACACGCACCTCGGACACGTTGCGGATCACGCTGCGGTCGGCCGTGAGGCTCGACAGATGGCCCGCTGCGACCTGAAGCGAGCCCGGCGCGGCGGCATGCACCACGCCCGGCTCCGGTTCGACCACCGCGCAATGCGCGGCGGTCGCGATCAGCAGCGGCGAGATCAAGGCGCCGGAGCAAAACCCCGAGGCTGCACCGGTCCGCCGCACCTCGACGGTCGCAAAGATCTGCGCATTGGTCGCCGCCCATCCACCCACGACCCCTGCCGCGGTGGCGCTGACATGCTCCTCCCAATCGGACTGCGAGGCATCACCGCAGCCAAGGGTTATACCCAAAAGGGCTACAATTACGGCCCTGTATGGCGTTGGGGGACGCATGGGGCGGGGTAGGAGGAGGTATCACGCCTGCAGCGTCCGTTACTAGCGTGAACATGCGTCACCCTTGGGCGATCTGCGCTTCCGGTGAGGTGGCGAACGTTTGGCACGCTGCGGAAAACTTGGTGCGCGGCGCGAGCGCAACGAGAGTCGGAAGAAGCAAGCCGATGAGCCGCCGCGCGCGCCGCAAAGAAGACACGTTACGCCGTATCGAGGAGGCAGGCGCGAGGCTGTTCAAGAGCCGGGGCTACGAAGCCACGTCCACGCGTGAGATCGCCGAGGCGGCGGACATCGCCGCGGGCACGCTGTTCAACTACTTCCCCGAGAAGCGCGCCCTTTTGATTCATCTGATGCAGCGGCAGATCGACCTGGCCCTCGGACGGGCATTCGGGACGTTGGTGGCTGCGACGATCGATCGAGAGCTGATCCACGTCTTTGGCGCGTTGACCGAATGCTACGCCCAAGATCGCCGGCTCGGTCGCGTCTTCGTCAAGGAGCTGCTGTTCATCGGTGGCGAGCGACGAGCCGAATCGGCAGCCTGGACGTTCGGCATCGTGAAGAGGATCGCCAGCCTCATGCGGAGCGCCCAGCAGCGGGGGGAGCTCGACCCTTCCATCGACCCAGTGGACGCGGCTCAGCAGATCTTCAGCATGCACTACTTCGGCGTGGTCACTTGGCTGGGCGGCATGATTCCGTCGCGCGCCGCGCACGAGGCGCGTTTCGAGGGGTCGCTACGCCTGCTGCTCCGAGGCTTGCGCCGAAGGGCGGCTTAGCCGCCGGCTCACGTCGAGCACGGCTGCGGCAATCTCGTCCGGCACCTCCTCTTGAAGGAAGTGCCCGGCTTGCGTCTCGGTGACCGGAGGATCGCCCAGCAATGCCCTGGTGCGCTTGAGCGCGCGAGCGAGGATCAGATCACGGCGCCCCCACACCATGGCCTTCGGGCCATCGAAGCTGCGGACGAAGACAGCGCACTCTTCGAGGGCCGGGATGGACGGGTGATCCATCGAATCGACGCCCATTCGCGCCGTGGCGAGGGGGGCCACGCGGTCGCGAATGTGCCGCAGCGGATAGCGATAGGCGCGCGCGATGTCGCCCCGAATGCTCGACTTGTCGCCCTGGGCCAGATGCAGCGCCGCTTGGGGCAGCGGCAATACGCGAAAGACGAAGTCGCTGATCAAGGGGACGTGCGAGAACCGGTGGAATGCGGTCGGTTTGAACCCGGGAGACGGCGCGTCGAGCACGGTGTTCAGCACGACCATCCCGCCTAGGCGGCTCTGCCTCGTCGTGAACGGATGCACACCGATCGCCCCGCCCCAATCCTGGCAAACCAAGATCACCTCTTCGAGGTCGAGCTGGTCGATGAGCGATCCGAGCCACTTGCTGTGGTTGCGGATGGTATGCATCGAAAAATCACGCGGCTTGTCGCTGAATCCAAATCCAATCAGGTCGGGCATGATCAGGCGAAGCCCTTGGCCCTGCAGACACATCGCGACCTTGCGGTAGAGAAAGCCCCACGTCGGATTCCCGTGCACCATCAAGACGGGTCGGCCGCGGCCGGTTTCCATGACGTGCATGTGCAGGCCGTCGCCCACCGCGACTCGGTAGCGGGTGAAGGGCACTTCTTTGGCGATCCAGCCAGGTAGCTCGGGAGCAGGCAGCTTTTCCACGGGCGGCAGGGTATCGCGATCGGTGCTCGATCTCAATCGAGGGTACTGGCTCGCCACTTTCGCACCACGACGACGCCAATTGCCGCGATCACGACCGCCGCAAGGATGATCACGGGCCAGATCCGATCCCAAGGCCACGTGGCGACGGGATGCGCCTCGATCCAAGCCGCTGCACGGACGCCCAGGAACGTCGCGAGCAACGTGAAGGGTGCAACGCCGAGAACGGTGCCTGCGAGGAACGGCAGGAACGACACGCGCGACGCACCGAGCGCCCATTGCACCGTCGGAGCAGTGTAGAAAATCACACGCAGGAGAAAGACCGTACGAAAGCCTCGGGTGTACAGCCGATCATCGAAGCGGCGGATGCGCTTGGGGAGCCTTCGCTGGATCCAGTCTCGCGCCACGAAGCGTGCCCCGAAGAACGAAAAGAGGCCGGTGCCCACCGTCCCCGCCCAGTTCAACAGAAACGCTTCGGTCGGAGCCCATACCAACGGGGCGCTCAGCAGGAAGACCAGGCCGTTGACACCGAGAGGTTGCAGCAACGAGTACGCCGCGATGAAGAGCGCGCCGCCCCAGGGGCCTGCATCGCGAAACCAAACGCGCATCGTCGCTGGGTCGAGCCTCTGGTACGCCCCGCTGGCGTAGATCCAGGCAACGAAGCCCGCCAACGCAGCTGCGAGCGCAATCTTGAGCAGGTCGCGCCTATCCATGAAGCGATCCTAGCGCAGAGCTCGGATGCGCAATGGCACCTAGACTTCCCGGCGCCCACGAGTGTAGAACTACGCCCGTAAGCTGGAGGGATCGGTGCAAGAGGCAGTGGAAACCAGGTTGCCGGCCAGAGCGGCCGCGACACGGACGGCAGACACCGACCAAGAGACGGTGCGCGAGTTTGGGGGCACGTTCGGCGCGGCGTTCATCATGACGTTCTCGCACGCGTTGATGCTCTACTTGTGGATCGCATGGCGTTTCCACGATGGCGCGCTTTTTTACCCAGCCGGGTTATCCGACGTCGGGCCTTTCTTCGATAGGATTTGGCAACAGATCGCCGCGCACGCCATACCGACCGTGGCCACGTTCGCAATCTATGGAACGTTCTTGGTGGTGGAAGGCTTGATGGCGGCCTTCCTCCCGGGCATCGAGATCAAGGGCCTGCCCATCCCGTCGCGTGGCGGGAGGCGATTGATCTACCGCTGTAACGGGATCACCGCCTGGTATCTGACCTTGGCAGCCGTCGCCATCTTGCACTTCACCGGCGTCTTTCCACTCGAGACGATCTACGAGCAGTTCGGGCGCTTCATGGTTGCGGCCATGATCATCGCCAATGTGGTCGCGCTGGTCGTGTATTTCGGCGCGAAGGCCACCGGCAATGCCGAGCGCATGTCGGGCAGCTTCCTCTACGACTTCTTCATGGGCGCCTGGCTGAACCCCCGCATCGGCCCCCTAGACCTCAAGATGTGGGCGGAGGTTCGTGTCTCCTGGCTCACGCTGTTTCTTCTCACGGCAAGCGCAGCTGCACACCAATATGCAGCGTACGCCACGGTCACCTCGCCGATGATCTTCATGGTGGTCGCGCATTTTCTCTACACCAATGCGTGCATGAAGGGCGAGGAATGCATTCCGACGACCTGGGACATCTTCTACGAAAAGTGGGGGTGGATGCTGGTCTTCTGGAACCTGGCAGGCGTGCCCTTCGTCTACTGCTTCAACTCGATGTACCTCGCCTCGCGGCCTCCCTTCGAGCACTCGATCCCCTACACGCTGTTCTGCTTCGTGCTGCTTTTCGGTGCGTACTACGTGTGGGACACGGCGCAGAGCCAACGCAACCGCTTTCGCATGCAGCTCAATGGGTCGTACGTGAAGCGCAAGGCGTTCCCGCAGCTGCCTTGGGGCACGTTGAAGAACCCGCGCTACCTCGAGACCAAGGCCGGGTCGAAGCTGCTCGTCGATGGTTGGTGGCGCTATGCACGTAAGATCCACTACACGGCGGACGTATTGCCAGCCGGGACATCGCTCGGTGCAAGAGAAAGTACGGCGACGACTGGGATCGCTACTGCGAGGAAGTCCCGTATCTGTTCATCCCGTACGTCTTCTAGCTGCAGGCTCAGAACAGGTACGCCACGTTCAGCTGGAGCTGATGGTAGCCGGTCCGGTACGATGTGCTGGTCGCGCTGTTCATGCTGATCGAGTAATTGAAGTCGAAGTTGAATACGGCGAGGTCGAAGTTGATGCCGAACCGTGCAAGCGCCTGGTAGATGGCAAGATCGATCTCTTTGGGTCTAAACTTGGTGTCGAAGCTTATCGGATCCTCCTCGGGTACCTTCGCAGACACGGAAGCCA
>LJTN01000046.1 GCA_001303415.1 Myxococcales bacterium SG8_38 | reverse complement strand
TGGCCCGGCGTGACGATCCCCACGAGGTTGAGCGGATCGGCTGCGCTGATCGATACTAGCTCGCCCGTCTTGGTCTGTCGGCGCGCCTTTCGCAGCGCCGTGACAGCTTAGGGAAGCGCGTACTGCTCGCCCGCGAAGCCCGCCACGAAACGGCCTCCCCGAATCCGGCCTTGTGCTTCCAATCTGCGATAGACCTGAAGAAGCGCATACCATGGCGGCAGGTCGCCCTCACGATCGAGCAAGCGTCGAAACACCACACCCCAGCGTCGGAGCAGGGCCCACGCCACGCTTTCTACGTCGTGCTCTTCGGGCGCGTCTGGGAGGACCGTCCATCGGCCGCCCGCCTCCATGCTGTACGCCGCGGCTGTGCGGCGTCCCCGACGCGGGCGTTTGGCATCCGGCGCCAAGAGCGCGCGCAATCCGGTGAACCCATCTGCGGTCACCAATCCCAGCGACACGAGCTCGCCCAGTGCCTCCTCAGCTTGGGTTGGAAGAAGGCCGGTCCTTTCCACGATGTCATCGAAGAAGCTCGCCCCTGACGCGCGGAGCATCTCGAGCGCAAGCGAAGCGTTGGCCGAAACCAGCTGCTCCTCAGGCGCTCGGAACCGCCACGTCGTCACGTTTTCCCGGCGACAAAAGGCGATTGGGCTCGTACGGATCGGGCTCGACGCCCGGCCGGCCGGTGGCGTTCGCCGGCTCCACGTGATGCGTCCCGAGAGGCAAAGCTGGTCGAGCCAGCTGGGATCATATCCTTCCATCCGCACCGGCAGGATGTCTGCCTCCCAGGCGGCTGCTCCAGCTTCGATGCCTTCTAGCTGATCGAGGATTACAGCCAGGCCTTCGGGACCTTCCATCCTCGTGTCTGCAGCAGCATGCTGCCACCTCTGCAGGAAACGGAGGAAATCGGCCGCCGGGACCGCCTCGATCTCCTTCCTAAGCCGTCCCAGCGTGTAGCGATGAATCCGCGCCAATAGCCCTCGTTCGCACCATTCGGTTTCGGTCGAGCCCGGTGTGAAGGTGCCGCGGAGCACGAAGCCTTCCCCTTCGAGCTCGGCCAACGCGCCTTCGATGACACCCGGGTCGAGCTCGAGAAGGCGCCCGAGCGCCGCGCTCGTGACAGGGCCCATCGCCTGAAGACGACCCCGCACGATTTCGCGTCTTGCTTCACTCGCCGTCCACAGGGTGTCCCCATCGCGTGGGACGGCGACCGGGAGCTCCGCCCGACCTTGCGGCCAGGCCGCTTCGAGCACGCGCAAACGCTCTGCAGCGGTCCACAACGACACGCCTCCCGTCTCGAAACGGGTGACGCGTCCCGCCGAAGTCAGATTCTTCAGCCACTCGTTCCAGCCGTACGCTTCGGCCTCTTGGTCGGTGACGCAATGATGGAGCAAGAGCGCGTCGTGCATCTCCTCGGCATCGCGAGGGTCGGGCCACGCTTCCCTACGAACGCGCTCGATGGCCGAACCATCCAGGGCGCCGAGGTCCGACGCGCGGGCCGGGTCGAGCCAGCGTCGAGACTGGATCGCTTGTGTGCGCCGCTCCTCGAGCGGAGCGTCGTCGAGAAACGTGTAGGGTCGAGCATTCAGGATCTCCTGTGCGAGCGGGGATGGCTCGGTCAAGTCACGAGCGACTAGCGCGAGCTCGCCAGATTGGATTCGCCGAAGCAGCGCCTCCAAGCCGTCGACGTCCATTGCCTCGTGCAGACAGTCCTCGATCGTCTGTCGCACCAATGGGTGGTCGGGGACTTCTCGGTCGCCCGTGACGTTCTCGAGGCAAGCAACCTGATCGGGAAAGCAAAGCGCCAAGAGGTCGTCGGCATGCATGCGTTGAAACTGCGGCGGGACCTTCTTGCCACCACGCATACGAAGAACGGCCAACGCTCGGGTTGCGTTCCAACGCCATCGCGTTTGAAACATCGGTGCATCGAGAAGCGCCTGCACCAAGATGTCGCGCACGTTTTCCGCCCGCAGGAACCGGAAGACGTCTTCGAGCGGGAAGCTGTGCGTGGGACCGAGCGACAATACGATGGCGTCTTCGGCTGCCGCCGCTTGCAGCTCGACGTTGAAGCTGCGGCAAAATCGCTTTCGGAGCGACAGCCCCCAAGCACGATTGATGCGGCTGCCGAGCGGAGAGTGCACCACCAAGTGCATCGCTCCCGTCTCGTCGAAGAATCGCTCGAGCACCACCGTATCGCTGGTGGGCATCGCCCCGAGCGCCATGCGCGCCGCTCCCAGGTACTCGACGATCTGCCGAGCAGCGATCTCGCCGACTCCGGCTTCGGCCTCGAGCCAGCCAGCCGCCGCATCGAGGTCCCCGTGCCGTAGCTCGATCCCTTTGCGAATTGCATCGACCGATTTCGACAGAAGATCCGTACGCGCAGGCGCCTCGCCGAACCAGAAGGGCAGGCTAGGCGGCTTACCCTTGGCGTCCGCAACACGGACGAGCCCCGCTTCCACGCGAAGAATCTCGTAGGACACGTTGCCGAGCTGGAAGATGTCCCCGGCCATGCTTTCGATGGCGAAATCTTCGTTCAGCGTCCCCACCCGAAGCCCTTCGGGCTCGAGACGCACCTCGTAGTCGAAGTTGTCCGGAATGGCGCCACCGTTGGTGATCGCCGTGAGGCGCGCGCTTCGCCTCGGGCGAATTCGCCGGTTGACCTGGTCATGATGAAGGTAGGCGCCGCGGCGGCCCCGGCTCGTGGCAAACCCGTCGGACAACACGTTCACGACCTGTTCGAAGGTGTGCTTGTCGAGGCTCCGATACGGCCAGGCTCGACGCACCAGCGTCAGCAACTCGTCTTCGTCCCACTCGCCGGCGGCTGCCGTCGATGCCACGATCTGTTGCGCCAACACGTCGAGAGGGCCCGCTGGGATCTCGATGCGATCGAGCTCTCGACGACGGATGGAGCGCATGAGCGCGGCACATTCCACCAAATCGTCTCGGCTCAGTGCGAAGAGGCGCCCCTTGGGCGTGCCGCCATGCCAGTGCCCCGAGCGGCCGACCCGTTGCAAAAAGGTCGCAACCGAATGGGGCGAGCCGAGCTGGCACACCAGGTCGACTTCACCGACGTCGATGCCGAGCTCGAGTGAGGCGGTTGCAACGACCGCCCGAAGCGCGCCGGACTTCAGCCGTCGCTCTGCATCGAGGCGGTGGCCGCGCGAAAGGCTTCCGTGATGCGAAGTGACCGCGTCTTCACCGAGGATCTCGCTGAGGTGCCGCGTGACGCGTTCGGCGAGGCGGCGCGTGTTGACGAAGATCAGGGTCGTTCGATGCGCTTCGACCAGCGCGGCCAGTTTCTCGTAGATCTCCTCCCACGCTTCGTTCGAGATCACGGTTTCGAGCGGCGACCCTGGCAACTCCAACGCGAGGTCCATCGCGCGTTGATGCCCGACGTCGATGATCCGGCAGTCGACCGGATCTTCGGCCTCGGCGGCCCCGCCCCGAGCGCCCACCAGGAACCGGGCGACGTCCTCGATGGGGTTCTGGGTGGCCGACAAGCCGATCCGCGTGATGTCTCGGCCGACCAATGCCTCTAGGCGCTCGAGCGTGAGCGCGAGGTGGGCGCCCCGCTTGTTGCTCACCAGGGCGTGAATCTCGTCCACGATGACGGTGCGCACCTCGCCGAGCATCCGTCGGCCGCCTTCGCTCGTGAGGAGAATGTAGAGCGACTCGGGCGTCGTCACGAAGATGTGCGGCGGCTGCCGAACCATCTTCGTTCGCATGTGCGAAGGCGTGTCGCCCGTCCGGACTGCCGTCCGGATGTCTACGTCGCCATAGCCCATCTCCTCCAGCGTCTGGCGGATCCCCGCGAGCGGCGTCTGGAGATTCGTTTCGATGTCGTTGCTGAGGGCCTTGAGGGGCGACACGTAAAGAACGCTCACGCGATCCTCGAGGCCTCCATCGAGCCCCCGCTGAACCAAGTCATCAATCGCACAAAGGAAGGCCGCCAAGGTCTTGCCGGACCCCGTCGGCGCCGCGATCAGCGTGTGCCGCCCCTCGCGAATCGCCGGCCAGCCCTCCGTCTGGGGCGGAGTCGGCTCACCAAAGGTCCGCTCGAACCAGACGCGAACCGCAGGGTGAAAGCCGAGAAGCGACATGACCGCCTGTTTCTAGCACCGGGGGGCAGCCGCCGACAGTGCCGAGATCAGCAGCGAAATCCTCGGATCCCGTTCTCCGGACTCCGAACTCGGATTCTCAAAGACCTCATCGCGAGCCTCGCCATCGCCTCGGGCTCAGCGCTGCGCCGACGACGATCGCCTCGCGGATCGCGCTGGGTCTCCTCAACGATGCTCGAAGCGAACGACCGATGCTGGCCGATGGCAGCGGGCGGATGGCTCGGCGTTGCGGCTCTCGCTCTTCCATCTCGATTCCTTCGATCGAGCGGCGCGCGGCTTCCAAGATCGAATCGTGCAGCGTGGGTTGCGCGGCGGCGGCGAGCACGGCGGCCGAGATGATTCGGCGGGAATCGGCGCGGGCGGTGCCGCCCCTCGCGAGCACCCCCATCAGCCTTTCGACCTCGGCGTGGTCGGCGTGCAAATACGCCAGGCCCGGGACGTTCATCAGCTGGAACCCCTCGAGCTCCGGCCAGGGACTCAGCACGAGCGTATCGACCATGGTGTCGGCCAACGAGTGCAATGCCTGATCGGACAGACCGGCCCACTGGCCGCCAAGCGGCAAGAAGTAGAGCTGCATGTCGGGGTGCTCGGCTTCCCATTGTTCCCACAACGAGTCCGCCTCCTGGTGGCGTCCCAAATGATGCAGCGTGCGCACGGCCATGTAGATGCGAAGCCGGGCGGGCGGCTGCTCGTCGATCAGGCGCCCGTCTCGGAAGACGGCCGCCGTTCGCTGCGGCGACCCGGGGTTGCGGTGCACGCGCCGAATCATCTCGACGTAGGCGGGCCCGAGCAGCAGAGTGCCCATCAAGTCGGCAAAGATTTCCGGAAGCCAGACGCCGAACAGCTGTGCGAGCCATCGGCCGTCAACCTCCCGGTCCGACGCCGGAACCTCTAGCCCATACGGGAGGCCGAGACGCTCGTGCAGGTCTTGCTCCAGATGTTTCAGGCTGTAGTAGAAGTCACGCCCGACCTCTGCGGCGATCGCAGGCCACCGCCAGAGGCTGTGCTCGAAATCGGGGGGCAGCCGAAGCGGCGCCACGCGGGTCGACGCCAATCGGGGCATGATCGACCAATCCCAATCCCCGCTCAACGGAACCGGCTCGCTGGTCGTCAGGCCGAGGTTTCGCGCGCGCGCAAGCTCGATGAGCGGCGCGTAACAGTCATCGGCCATCTGGTCTGCCTGGGCCAGTGCCAGTCTCGGGGCGAGCATTCGCTGCCGCGCCATTCTGCCCAGGTGCCGAAGGAGCTCCTCCAGGCCTCGAAGCGCGGTCCTGTCCTGCACGATCGTGGACAACGTCGGAGCTCCCTGAAGAGAGAGATCGATCGCCTGCAGGCGGCCGGCCAGATCTTCGCGCAAGGCCGGAACGAGCCGCGCCAGTCGCGGATTGGCCTCGGCCTGTCGTAGCAAGCGTGTCGACTCTTGGTCGATTCGTTCGAGCTCCATGCGCGCCAGGCCGAGGAAGTCTGGTTGCGCTTCGGGTTTCTCGGTCAGGGGTGCAGGTCGGGCGGGAACGGGCTCTGAGGCAGGCGTTGGCGCGGGCGCTTGCTCCGCCGCTTTCCCTGCGCGGGCCTCGGCTTCGCTCGGCTTCTTGGCGGTTTTCTTCTTGCGGCGATCCAGCAACCGCTTGAGAAGTGGAAACAAGATGTAGATCAGCAGCGCGATCTCGCCGAGGTGCTCTCGAAGCAGCTCCTCCATGGGCTCTCAGCGCCCGATCGGTCGGTAGGCGATGACCCGACGCGCGAGCGGGCGTTTGCCACGTTTGGCGATCAGCTCTGCCAGAATCAGTCGCGCTACGAGCTTGTTCGGCTGCGCGAACGTTGCGCCGAGCGGCAAGGGCTTACGCTTGCTCGTCATCGTCCGACTCGCCCGTGGCTTTGCTGATCGCCTTGCGCATGTCGGTATCGGCCGCGACGTTGCGCAGGTTGTAGTAGTCCATCACGCCCAAGTTTCCTTCCCTGAGCGCTTCGGCCATGGCCTCCGGAATCTTGGCTTCGGCCTCTACGAGACGAGCGCGCATCTCCTCGACCTTGGCCCGCATCTCCTGCTCCGCCGCCACAGCCAGCGCCCGCCTGCCCTCGGCGCGTGCTTGAGCAACCTGCTTGTCCGCCTCGGCTTGTTCCGTCATGAGCTTGGCGCCGACGTTGGTGCCGACATCGATGTCCGCGATGTCGATCGACAGAATGTTGAATGCGGTGCCGCTGTCGAGGCCGCGTGCGAGCACGTTCTTCGAGATGCTGTCGGGGTTCTCGAGCACCTCGGCGTAATTCTTCGAGGAGCCGATGGTCGAAACGATGCCCTCACCGACACGCGCAACGACCGTTTCTTCCGTAGCGCCGCCGACCAGTCGGTCGATGTTGGACCGAACCGTGATCCGAGTGATGACCAAGAGCTGGATGCCGTCCTTGGCGACGGCGGTGATCTTGGGTGTGGTGATGACGCGCGGATTGACGCTCGTCTGTACGGCATCGAGCACGTCACGGCCGGCGAGGTCGATAGCCGCGGTCTGCTGAAACTTGAGCCCGAGCCCCGCCTTGTCGGCGCTGATCAGGGCCTTGACCACGCGCTCGACGTTCCCGCCGGCCAGATAGTGCGACTCGAGCGTATCGGTAGCAATGTCGAGCCCCGCCTTGGCGGCTGCGATGCGAGGATTCACCACCGCGCCGGGCGACACACGTCGAAGGCGCATCCCAATCAGCGCGCCGATGCCGACTCCAGCGCCGCTCGACCACGCCGCGACCCAGAGGCGAATTGGGATCAGCCAGACGAACAGAACGAAGAAAACGATGACGAGAAGAAAAATCAATGCGAGCGGTGCAAACGACATGAGACATCCTTCCTAGGTAGCATGTGGAATGCGCACGACGACGAGGGGGCCCTCGACGATCGTGACTTCGACTTCTTGATTCAGATCGATGTATTCGCCTTCGGTGACCACGTCGACCTCTTCGCGGCCAAAGCGTACGCGGCCCGTCGGCCGTAACGGCGTGACGGTGACTCCACGGCGCCCCACCAGCGCGCTCTGGTCCTTTTGTGAAAGCGTGTGGGCCTGGCTGTGCTCCAAGACCACCCGGCGGGCGGCCCTGCTCTTGGGCAGCCAAAAGAGCATACCCACGGCCGCGACGATCGATACGCCGGCCGCCATTCCGCCCCAAAACGGACCGAGCTCCGTCCAGGCCGCCACTGCGCCGGCCGTGAGCGCTAGCACACCCAACACGCCAGCCACCCCGAAACCCGGCACGATGGCGACTTCGACGAACAGCAGGATCAAGCCGAGCGCAAGGACGGTGACGATGATGATCGTGGTCACGCCTACTCCTCGAGTCGCACGATCAGCGTGGGGCCGTCTTTGCCGATGACCCGAACGCGTGATCCTCGCGCGATGAACTCGCGCTCGCTGCTCGCTTCGTGACGCTGGTGGCCGACGATGATCTTCCCGGCGGGCCGCAAGTCGGTCAGCGCCTCTCCCACTTGCCCGACCAAGTCGGAGGCGCTCGGGGCCGACAAGAACCCCGTTTCCGCGTCTTGGAGGACGAACGACCTGCCGAATGCGCTCCGCGACAGCAATCGCATGAGCACCAGCGCCAACACGAAGGCGCCGAGCAACGAGAGCAGCACTCGGGTCATCGCTTCTGCGAGCAATCCCGTCTTGAACGAGACGTTGATTGGAATGCCGATGAGCGAGAGCACCAACGCCGAAATGACGCAAATCAAGCCGAGAACCCCGGGCACGCCAAAGCCCGGCACGAAGAAGATCTCGATGATGACGAGAATGACGCCCGCCACGAAGAGCAGAGCCTCCTCCCAGCCCACCAGATGCACCACGGCATGTCCCCCGAAGAACAGCGCGAGCGAGATGAAGCCGAGCACGGTGAACATCCCCACGGTTCGCGTGTAAAACGCAACCATCAACCCGAGCATTCCGACCGAGAGCAGGAGACCGCTCACCGTGGGCTCGGTCAGGAGCCGTGCCACCTCTTCACCCCAGTTGACCTCGACTTCGACGATTTGGGGCTGTTTCAGGGTCAATGCATCCAACACCTCGTCGAGGCTGGCTGCCTTCCCGTCGGCGATGCCGACCTTGAGGGCCTGATCGGTGTCGAGGGTCAACAGCTTTCCGGCTTCGACGACGCCATCGATCACGACTTCTCGGTCGACCATCGCTTCGGCAATGTCACCGCGCCGGCCGTTGGCTTCGGCGGTGGAGCGCATCTCGGCTCGCATGTACGACACCATCTTTTCGTCGACCGCTTCCGCCTGGCCGCCGCCAGCCTGTATGGGAGTAGCTGCGCCGATGGTGGCGCCATCGCTCATCAGAACGTTGTCGCAAGCGAGGCTGATCAACGCGCCGGCGCTAATCGCGCGCGGGTGGATGAAGGCCACCGTCCGCGGCGTCGCCTCGAGCAAGGCGTCTCGAATCTGAATTGCCGCATCCACCCGTCCGCCGAGCGTATTGACGTCGAGCACGATGGCGGCGGCATCCGGATGGTCTTCGATGGCACGCCGCACGAAGGCAGCAAGCCCCAGCTCGACGGTGCGGTCGATGGGAATCACCACCACCTTGGCGCCGGGCGGCGCCTCCATGGGTAGGGGCTGCACGTTCCCCGCGACGTTCGTGCTCGGCTGCGGACGGTAGCCGGGGTCGTCGGCCGCGTCGGGCGGTTGGCCGAATGCCTGCACGGCGCAAAAGAGGACACCGGCCGTCCAAAGGCCGAGGACGCTCGCGCGCGGAAGCATGGCCCACCTCACGCTCGGAAACCTAGCTCCCCTGGGACCCCAGCTCAATGCCGTACTTCTTCAGAATGCTGCGGGCGAGGGCGGATTTGTGAACCTCGTCCGGACCATCATAGATGCGAGCCGCCCGCTCGTGGCGGAAGAACCATGACAACGGGGTGTCGTCGGTCATTCCGAGCCCGCCGTGGGCCTGTAGCGCCCGGTCGACCACGCGGCCCAGGACCCCCGCGACCATGAACTTGATGGCCGAGATCTCGTTACGCGCCGCCCTCGTGCCTTCGCGATCGATCTTCCAGGCAGCGTGGTAGACCATCAAGCGGGCCGAGTCGATCTCGGCGCGGCTCTCGGCAATCCAGTGTTGAACGGCTTGCTGGTGTCCGAGGGGGCGCTGTGGGGCTAACATGCGCTCCGACGCCCGTTGGCACATCATTTCGAAGGCTCTTTCACAGATGCCCAGCCACCGCATGCAGTGGTGGATTCGCCCCGGCCCGAGCCGCTCCTGCGCGATCGAGAAACCGAAGCCCTCCTGCCCGAGCAAGTTGGCCGCGGGAGCTCGGCAGTCCTCGTAGGCGACCTCGGAGTGGCTCTGCCATCCGTACCCGAGGTCTCCCATGATCGACAGACGACGGACGTGGCGGAAGCCCGGGGTGTCGGTGGGCACGATGATCTGGCTGGCGCGCATGTGGGGTGGCGCATCCGGATTGGTCACGGCCATCACGATCGCGAAGTCTGCCAAATGGCCGCCAGTCGTGAACCACTTCCGTCCGTTGATCACCCAATGGTCGCCGTCCCGGACCGCGGTGGTGTCCATCCACGTGGGGTTCGAGCCCGCGCGATCGGGCTCGGTCATCGAAAAGCAGCTTCGGATCGTTCCCGCCGCGAGCGGGCGCAACCAGCGCTCCTTCTGTTCCTCCGTGCCGAACTTGTGAAGAATCTCCATGTTTCCAGCATCCGGCGCCTGGCATCCAAAGACGTAGTGACCGAGCGGGCTGCGTCCGAGAATCTCGCTCATGTGTGCGTGAGGCAGGAAGTCGAGGCCCATGCCCCCGTACTCGACTGGCATTTGCGGCGCCCACAGCCCCGCGGTCTTGCAGCGTTCGCGTGCCTCGTTGGCGGCGGGAAGCACTTTTTCGAACGATTCGCGAGCCACCGGTTCGAGCGGATACACCTCGGCCTTCATCAGCTCCTCCGCTCTGTGCAGAAGATCTTGCAGCTCGGGTGGTGTACTAAAATCCATCGATGCCCTCCGGTTCGGGCAGGGCATGATAAGCTCCCCACCGCTCGAAAGCGAGGACGTATGCCGCCGTTGCCCCCGAAAAATGCTGGACCCGTACGCGAGGCGCATCGATTCGATGAAGCGCGCCTCGATGCGTGGTTAGCCGACAACGTCGAGGGCTACACTGGGTCGCTGCAGGTGCTTCAGTTCAAGGGAGGGCAGTCGAATCCCACCTTCTGGCTTGCCGATCGCGAGAGGCAGTACGCCTTGCGGAAGAAACCCCCCGGCAAGCTCTTGCAATCGGCGCACGCCGTCGATCGCGAGTACCGCGTCATGCACGCGCTGCGTGATACCGACGTCCCGACCGCGAAGATGTATGCCCTTTGCGAAGACGACTCGATCATCGGAACCCCGTTCTTCGTGATGGAATACGTCGGCGGACGCATCTTTTGGAACGTGCAGCTTCCGGACCTCGAGCCAGACCTGCGCCGCGCGGTGTATGACGAGCTCGCGCGCGTTCTGGCCGCAATCCACAGGGTGGACATCGATGCGGTGGGACTCTCCGATTATGGGCGTCCGGACGCCTACGTGGCCCGTCAGGTGAATCGATGGACCAAGCAGTATCTCGCTTCTCAGACCGCGGAAGTGAAGCAGATGAACGCGCTCATCGATTGGCTGCCGGCGAACATTCCCGACGACGAGGCCACGGCCTTGGTCCACGGGGACTATCGGCTGGACAATCTGATTTTTCATCCGACCGAGCCCCGCGCGCTCGCGGTGATCGATTGGGAGCTCTCCACGCTCGGTCATCCCCTGTCCGACCTCGCATACACCTGCATGCTGTACGACGTGATGCTGCCGAAGATCGGAGGCCTCGCAGGGGTCGACTTCCAAAAGAGCGGCATCCCCAGTGAAGACGCGTTCGTGGCCCGGTACTGCGAGCTGGTCGGTAGAGACGGCGTGCCGGACTTGGCCTACTACAAGGCGTTCTCACTGTTCCGTTTGGCTGCGATTGCGCAAGGCGTTTACAAGCGAAGCATCGATGGGAATGCGAGCTCCCCCGAAGCATCCCTGTTTGGAGCAGCGGTCCCACACTTGGCGGGCATCGCATGCGGGCTCGTGGGGATTGGGTAGGGCGATGATCGAGCGAATCGTATTGTTCAAGCTGAAGGAAGAGCACTGCAACGACGCGGCACGAGCCGAGTTTGCCGAGCGTACGCGCAACGATCTCGGCGCGCTCAAAGGCGTTCGTTCGGTCTCGGTCGGCGTTCCCGCGGACGAGGCATCCGAGGCGAGTTGGGACATCAGCATCGTCGTGCGTTTCGACTCCATGGACGACGTTCGACGATACATCAGCGATCCCGAGCACCGAGCCTATGTCGATGGCTACGCGGCTCCCCGCATCGAAGTCCGTAAAGCCTGGAACTTCGAGGTCTAGAGGAGCAGTGGTCGCGCGCGGGCTGCCGGTCTGCTAGCTTCGGCCGCGCGAGATGATACCGAGATACACTCCAGCCGATTTCCAGGCCCTGTGGTCGTCGAGGCGGAAATACGAAGCATGGTTCGACGTCGAGGTTGCCGCATGTCGAGCGATGGAAGATGCTGGCATCGTTCCGGCGGGAACCTCTCAGAAAGTCGGCGGTTTTCGTGAGCGCCTCGATCCGGATGCGATCGACGAGATCGAGAAGACCACGCGTCACGACGTGATCGCCTTCTTGACGCACGTCGAAGCGCTGGCGGGCGAGCCCGCTCGTTGGCTGCACCGTGGCATGACTTCTTCCGACGTGCTCGACACCTCGCTGGCGCTGTTACTGGTCGAAGCCACCGACGGGCTCCTCGTTCGTCTGGACGCCGTGCTCGATGCGTTGCGGACGCGAGTCGAGGAGCACCGCCGGACACCCGCCATCGGGCGCTCGCACGGCATTCACGCAGAGCCCCTGACCTTTGGATTGATCCTGGCCGGCCACTTTGCCGAGCTCGCACGGGGCCGGCGCCGACTCATGGTTGCGCGTGAGGAAATTGCGGTCGGTAAGATCGCGGGCGCCGTGGGAACCTACGCTCATCTCACGCCCGAGATCGAAGCGCAGGCGTTGGCATCGCTCGGTCTGAGGCCGGAGACAGCCTCCACGCAGGTCGTGGCCCGCGATCGCCATGCTGCGTATCTGTCCGCGCTGGGCGTCATTGCGGCTGGAATCGAGCGCTTTGCCACCAACGTGCGCCACTGGCAGCGCACGGAAGTGGGGGAGGCAGAGGAGCATTTCAAGAAAGGTCAGAAGGGCTCGAGCGCGATGCCTCACAAGCGCAACCCCGTCCTCACCGAAAACCTCTGCGGTTTGGGCCGTGTGGTTCGTGCTGCCGTCGTGCCCGGGCTGGAAAACGTCGCACTCTGGCACGAGCGCGACATCAGCCACTCGTCGGTCGAGCGAATGATGCTGCCCGATGCGACCTCGACGCTTGCCTTCATGCTGGACCGCGTGCGCGGCGTGATAGCCGACCTCGTCGTCTATCCGGAGCGTCTGCGAAAGAACCTCGACCAGACGGGCGGCCTTTGGGCCAGCGAGGGCATTCTTCTTGCGCTGGTAGGCAAGGGACTAGGCCGGCAGGAGGCCTACGTGCTAGTGCAACGCAATGCCATGCGCGCGTTCGAGGGAGAGGGTGAGTTCCGGACGCTCCTCGAGGATGACGCCGAGATCGGCAAGCATCTGACTGCCGACGAGGTGGACCGGGAGTTCGATCTAGATCATGCGCTCGCGCACGTGGACACAATCATCGATCGAGTACTGGAAGGAGCATGAGATGACGGTGTCGGAGCAGACGCTCAAGGAAGGGCTTTTGAAGACTCTCGAGGGAACCGATTTCGAGACGCTAGGAAGCAAGTACGAGGGCAAAGTTCGAGACTGCTACATCAGAGGTGGCAAGCGTTACATCGTGGTCACCGATCGAATCAGCGCCTTCGATCGCGTCCTCGGCACGTTGCCCTACAAGGGACAGGTGCTCAACGGGCTCGCAGCGTGGTGGTTCGAGGAGACCAAGCGGATCGTGCCCAATCACGTGATCGACGTCCCCGATCCCAACGTGATGGTGGGAATCGAGTGCGAGCCTCTTCCTGTGGAGATGGTGGTGCGCGCATACATCACCGGAGTCACCTCCACGAGCATCTGGACCCACTACAGCAAAGGGACCCGCGTGTTTTGCGGACACGAGCTCCCCGATGGGCTTCGAAAGCATCAGAGGCTTCCCGATCCGATCTTGACGCCGAGCACGAAAGCCGAAAAAGGCGATCACGACGTCTCGGTGTCCCGCGAAGAAATCTTGGCAATGGGGCGAATCAGCCCAAAGGACTTCGACGAGGCTGCCGGCTACGCCACGGCGCTGTTCGCTCATGGGCAGAAGGTTTGCGCCCAGCGCGGGCTGATCTTGGTCGACACGAAGTACGAGTTCGGAAAGACGCCGGAAGGCCAGATCGTCGTGATCGACGAGATCCACACCCCGGATTCATCTCGGTTCTGGTACGCCAACACCTACCAAGAGCGCTTCGAAGCAGGTGAGGATCCAGAAAGCTTCGACAAGGAGTACGTCCGTCGGTGGCTCGCCGGCCGGGGATACAAGGGGGACGGTCCTGTCCCGACCATTCCCGACGAGGTCAGGGTCGAAGCATCCCGCCGTTACATTCAAGCGTGCGACGAGATCCGGGGGACCTCCTTCACGCCGGATACGAGTGATCCATTGCCGCGAATCGCGCGGAACTTGGGCCTGGAGGGGTCATGAAAGCGAACATCTTCGTCACGTTGAAGAAAGAGGTCTTAGACCCGCAGGGAGACGCGGTGCGCCGGTCGCTCACATCCTTGGGCTTCGAGGAGGTCAAGTCGGCGCGCGTCGGGAAGCTGATCGAGCTGGAGCTCGACGGAAACGACACCGCCGCCGCCGAGTCCCACATTCAGTCCATGTGCGAAAAGCTGCTCGCCAATCCCGTCATCGAGGACTTCCACTACGAAATCGTGGACTAGACGGTGACGGTTCTTGGGCTGCTCGACGTTCGAAGCGTATTGGCAAGGCGTCAGCCTCGCGAGCTCGAGCACCTCAAGTCGGCGGCCGTAGCCATGCTGCTGCGCGACACGTCCTCGGGGCCCGAGGTCCTCTTCATCCGGAGAGCAGAGTCACCGCGCGATCCCTGGTCGGGCCACATGGCGTTTCCCGGCGGCCGACAGAGCGAGGACGATCCCACACTGCTCGACACCGCGATACGGGAAACGAAGGAAGAAGTTGGGCTGGATCTGTGGAGGGAGGCCGACCACATCGGACAACTCGACGACCTCCAAGCCATTGCCCGCGGCAAGCCGCAAGAGACGGTGATCCGCCCCTTCGTCTTCGAGGTACACCGTGAGTCGCCGTTGCAAGTCGACTACCGAGAAGTGGCGGAGGCGTTGTGGGCTCCGCTTCTTCCGCTCTATCGGGGCGAGGTCGATACCGTCCGGCCTTATCAATGGCATGGCACACAAATCGACTTCCCCGCTTACGACGTCGGCGGCCGCGTGGTCTGGGGTCTCACCTATCAGATGCTGCGTTCATTCTTCCGCATTCTGGGGTAGCCACCGGGCGGCCCGGTGCTAGGTTTTCGAGCGTCATGCCTGAAGCGGATCCAAATCGCCTGGTCCACTGCAAAAAGCTCGATCGCGAGCTTCCAGGTCTCGCGAAGCCTCCCTTCCCAACCGACCTCGGGAAGTTCGTCTACGAGAATGTGTCCAAAGAAGCCTGGGATCTCTGGCTGCAAGAAAGTGTGCGGTACATCAATACGTACCGGGTCGATCTCTCCTCGCGCGAAGGTACCGAGTTCATGATGAAGCAGCTGCGGATATGGCTCGGTCTCGAAGAGGGCGAGCAAGCGGCAACCGCTTGGACGCCGCCCGAGGAATAGCTACTCGAAGTTTTGGACGGACCAGAGACTACCGTCCGCGGTTTCGTAGAATCCGCAAGCGACTCTGCGATAGGACGGGTTGGTCATGTTGATATAGTGGCCGTGCGCAGAATACGGCTCTCCCGGCCCTTCATCCCACATGGCTTGTAGGCAACCCGTGACGACGTGCTCCGTCGAATTCCAGCCGGGGCACTCGTTTTGCGCCCAGCCGCGAGGCGAGCAGATGTTGTCCGTGAAACCCGCATGAGGGCCGCGTGTGCTGTCGTACTCGGCGTGCTGGTCCGCGCAGCCTTCGGCTTCGGTCCATCGTTCGAGCGGTGGCAGGCACTGACACTCCCAACGAAGTTGGTTGATGCGGGTCACGCAGTCGCCGTAAGGATCGCCCGAGCTGGGCAATGGCTCGGGCCGGCATCCCGTGATCGGCGACTCGAGGGGTCCGCTGTCGCAGTCGGCGTCAAATCGTGGATCGCCGGACGCGCCCCCCGAGCCCACGCCGGTGCCTCCCGTTCCTTGCTCTCCTCGGTTCAGGAACGAGTCACCGCACCCTGAGGCACCCACACAAGAAATCAACAATAACGCCGTTGCTCCCCGCATACACAATCCCTCAATCGAAGTTTTGGACCCCCCACACGGCGCCCGAGGGCGTCGTGTAGAAGCCGCACGCGACTCGCGTGTAGCCGGTCGAGGCCATGCTCTCGTAGTGTCCGTTGACCGTATTTGGATTCCCGTCTTCCGGCCCTTCTTCCCACATCGCCCGTAGGCAGCCCGTGATCACGCGCTCGGTCGACGGCCAACCGGGGCATTCGTTCTGAGCGCGCGCGCCCATGCCGCAGGGCTGAGCATAGAAGCTCGCGTGGACGCCGTTGGTGCTGTCATATTCCGCGTTGCCGTCTGCACACGCCTCGCCGTCACTCCACCGAGTGAGTGGAGGAAGGCACTGACACTCCCAACGGAATTGATTGATGCGCGCTATGCAGTCGGCATGGATGTTCCCGCTGCTCGGAGGAGGCTCCGGGTCGCAGTCGGCGATGGGCGTCGCGAGCGGCCCACCGTCACATGTGTCCGTACCGGCATCCGTCCCTGCATCTTGTCCGCCATCTTGCCCTGCATCTTGACCGATGCTGGCGTCCGTGTCGGCGCCCGCATCTTGGCCGATGCTGGCGTCCATCTCGGCGCCCGCATCAGACATTCCAGCATCCGAGATCGAGCCGTCCGGCAAGGCCGCGAGACCTCCGTCCGAGCTCGTGCCTCCGTCGAAGTCACGTTGGAGCTCGGCATTGCCATCGTCTCCGATGAATGTGTCGCACCCGAACGTCAGCGCGAGCAGCACTCCAAGCCAAGCGCGGATCCCCATTGCCACCAAGGTAGCAATCCGGCAGGGGCTGCCCAAATCGGTGATACATTTGCTTACATCGAGTTGCAGCCGGGCTCAGGGCAGAAACCGAGCCCGGTCCTCGAAGGGTGGCAAAGGGCAGTGGTCGTACTTGCCGAAGATTCGATATCGCGTGCGGGCCACGATTCCATAGAAGAAATCCGTGAGCCACCGGGGCAAGAATCGAAACCACGACAACGCCTTGGCAGGATACGGCAGCTCTCGGATGGCCAGCGCGGCTGCGCGCGATCGCAAAAACACCTCGCCGTCTCTGAGGTAGACCACCGTCTCGATGTGCCTTGGAAAGTCGGGATGGCGCTTTCTGGCCAGCTCGGCCGTCTTCCCCTGCAATGGTGCAAAGTGGAACACGTGGCCGCGATCGACACGCAGCATCCACCTCACGATGCCGTTGCACATCGCGCACACGCCATCGTAGAAGAGCACGTGCGGCGGCAGCTCGGTCACCGAGGCTCCAATAGCAGAAGCCCGGCTTTGGGCGGCCCATCGACCTTCAAGCGTTCGGGCAAGATGCGGTTGACCATGTAGTAGAAGATCGAGCTAATCGCGCCGGAAGTGGTCACGATTACGTTTCCATTCGCAAGCGGTGTGACGAATCCCTCACTCGTCTCGGGCAAGAGGACCGGTTCGCCCACGGGCTCTCCGCTAGCTAGCTCGAACGCGACGAAAAGCGACTCTTGGGGGATGGGAACCCGCGTTCGCTCGCTTCGCGATAGGAGCTTCGGGAGGTGATATCCGCAAACCACGTTGATCCAGCCGTGGTCGATCCCGACTGTGACGATGCTGTCGATGAAGGCAACCGGCTCCGAGAGCAGATAGCTCCAAACGCCGCCAGGGTCGGGCAATCGTGTACGGCAGAGGGGACTGAACGATTTTTCCCAACGCACGCGGCCGCTGCGCTCATAGGCAGTGATGTGGTCTTGGAATGGCGTGTAGATGGTTTCGTCGGGTCCGATGCTGGGCGATGCAGACCCGCCTCCGCCCTCCGTGCTTTGCCAGAGGCGGTTTCCGGTACGTGCATCGATCGCAACCATGCGCCCGCGCTCGTCGACGGCGTAGACCGAGCTGCCGTCGTGGGAAACCGCGGGACTGGTGCCGCTGCCGCCTCCCATCGGCGCCTGGAAGGCGATGGTCAGCCCGTCGTCGGTGATGTCGATTCCGTAGAGCACGCCCGTGCCCGGTGAGGCGCCCGCTGCCGTGATGTAGAGCCGGCCCGTTTCCGGATGAATCGCGGGTGTGTTGGCGACCTCGAGCTGCCAACCCTGAATCAGATTGAACAGAAATGGGATCAGATCGGGATCCATCAAGCCTTTCCAGAGAAACTCCGGTGGATCGTCTTCCGGCGCAGGACCGGCGCCGCCGGGAAGCTCCAGCAAGGGCAGGGCGAGCGTTCCGTCACGCGATCGAAAAAACATCACCTTGCCCTCGGTGGTCACACCGCCGACGTAGCCTTGGGGCGTCAGAGCCACCGTCATGAACCCCCAGTCGACCCCATACGGCTTCAAGTCGACCACCCACTTCACCTTGCCGTCGGGCTCGAAAGCCCAGAGTTGATCCCGGTCGCCGACGTAGAGGTCACCCTCGGCATCGATCGCCGGCGCATTCATGATGGCAAAGGAATCGAGGTCTTCGAGCGACCGCTGCGGCTCGGCTGACCACAACACCTCACCCTCGGGCGAGATGGCAAATAGATGGCTGTTCCCCGGAGGCGCACCGGTGACGACATAGGCCACGCCGTCGAGCCCGATGGTCGGTGCCCAGAATCTGGGGTGGCCGTGTAAGAAGTGTTTGGCGAGCTCGAAGGAGCTCCCGAGCGCGATTGGCACGAAGTCCGAGTTTGCACCGTCTCGGTGTCCGGCGGGCCACAGACTGTCGAGGTACTGCGGCGCGAGGTTGGAGTCGGTCTTGGGCTGGCGAACCGAAGGGGATCCTTGCGCGAGCACGGGCGGCGGCAATGCAACCTCCGGCTTCGGTTGACTGCTGCGGGAGCTAGCGACCCAAACGGCGAGCACTGCCACCACCAGCGGCACTGCCCAGCGGAGCCAACGGCTCTTTACCGTGCTCATGGCCGCGTGCTACCACGCCGACGCGCCATCGAGTCAAGCGCGAAGCCCCTTTCCCCTTCATGTCGCTTCCACCGCCACACCGTCCATTTGGAATCAAAGCGCTCAACCGGTTCGGCGGGAGGCTGCGGCGCCTCGGGTGGACCTGGCCCTCGCTTCGAGAGGAGGATCTGATCGAGGCTGCCGTTCGGCGCGCTGGATCGAGCGATTTCGGCGGAGATGGCTTTCGGCAGGGGCTCGGCGTTCTCTTGGATTCAGTTGAAAGAGAAGCCGATCTGACGACTCTCGGACGGTTGAGCTGTAGAGAAACCCTTCTCCGATATCTCGAAAACCGGCTGCGGCTCACCGAGTATCGTTCTGGCCACCCAGAGATCTCGCAGCAGGTCATCAGGCGGCCGATCTTCATCATCGGGCTGCCGCGCACCGGCACGACCATCCTCTTCAATTTGCTTTCCCAGGATCCGGCAAACCGTCCCCCGCTGAGCTGGGAGGTCGAATGGCCCGTTCCACCGCCGGAGCCTGCCACGTACGAGACGGATGCCAGGATCAAAGACGCCGAAAAGCTCCTCGGAAACCTCGATCGTCTGATTCCGACGCTTCCGGCGATCCACGAGTTTGGCGCGCGGCTGCCTCAAGAATGTGTGCCGATCAACGCGCACGAGCTTCTCAGCATTCAGTTCCACACTACGTTCCATGTTCCGGGCTATCAGTCGTGGCTGGATCAGCAGAGCCTCTTGCCGTCGTATGGGTTTCACAAGCAGTTTCTGCAGCACTTGCAGAGCAAGTACATGAAAGAGCGCTGGGTCTTGAAGAGCCCCGCGCATTTGCCCGCGATTGAAGAGATTCTCCAAACATATCCCGACGCGCTCATCATCCATACGCACCGTGATCCGGCCCGGGTCATGCCTTCCTTGGCGAGCCTCTGTCATGCGTTTCGCTCGATGAGCTCCGACTCCGTCGACCCGGCCCGCATCGGCCAGAACGTCATGGACGTGTGGTCTTGCTACCTTCAGCGCGCGGTCGAAGCGCGAAGACGGCACCGTGACGCGCCCGGCCAGTTTTTCGATGCACACTTCGAGGACACGCTCGCCGATCCCATCGACCTGGTGCGCCGCGCATACGCACATTTCGGCTTGGAGCTCACAGACGTGGCCCGCCGACGCATGGAAGCGTTTCTTGCCGCGAACCCCCGTGGCAGTCGTGGGGTGCATCGCTACGGCCACGAAGACTTCGATCTGGAGCTCGACGAGATTCGGGAACGTTTTTCCGATTACTGTTTGGAATTCGACGTGCCGCTCGCGGCCTGATCCTGCGCAGCACCCACGGATGAATCGCAGCCCGATGCCGGGTTCCGCAGCCGCCCTTCGGGGGCTACGATTGTCTCGCCGGCGTTACGGCGAAAGAGCGAGGTCATTCATGCCCGAACCCTGGAGAAAGACAGCCTGTATCTTGTGCGAGTGCAATTGCGGCCTCGAGGTGCAGTTGGGCGGGGAGGGCGGCCGGCACTTCACGCGCATTCGCGGTGACAGAGGTCATCCTGCGTCTCGCGGCTACGCCTGCGAGAAGCCGCATCGCCTCGACTACTACCAGAACGGCCCCGACCGGATCACGGCTCCGCTGCGACGAAAGGAAGACGGAACCTTCGAAACGATCGACTGGGACACCGCGATTGGTGAGGTTGCCGAGCGCCTCGCAGCCATTCGCGACACCCATGGGGGCGATACGATCTTCTACTTCGGTGGTGGGGGTCAGGGCAATCACCTGCCTGCGGCGTACTCGGCGGCGACCCGACGAGCCCTGGGCTCCCGATATCGTTCGAGCGCCCTCGCGCAGGAAAAGACCGGTGAGTTCTGGGTGGCCGGGCGCCTCATGGGCACCGTCACCCGCGCCGACTTCGAGCATTGCGAGGTCGCGCTCTTCATCGGGAAGAACCCCTGGCAGTCTCACGGGATTCCCCGGGCCCGGGTCACGCTTCGCGAGATCGCAAAAGACCCCAAACGGTCCTTGATCGTGATCGATCCCCGAAAGACCGAGACCGCCGAGCTCGCCGACATTCATCTACAGGTCAAGCCTGGCGCCGATGCTTGGCTCCTTGCGGCGCTCGCCGGCGTGCTGGTGCAAGAAGATCTCGTCGACCACGCGTGGATCGAACGGCACGTCGATGATGTCGAACCGGTGTTGGCTGCGCTCGGTGATGTCCCGATCGCAGCATACTGCGAGATTTGCGGGGTGCATGAGCCGCTGGTTCGGAGCACCGCTCGCCGAATCGGCGCTGCACGGAGCGTTGCGGTGTTCGAGGACCTGGGCATTCAAATGAACCGCCACTCGACGCTCAATAGCTACCTCGAGAAGCTTCTGTGGGTGCTGACGGGCAACTTTGCCAAGCCAGGCGCCCAGTACGTGCCCGCGCCGATCGTCAACATCGCGGGCAACATCGACAAGCTCGCGTCGGGAGACGATGACAAGCGCACCCCGGTTGCGGGCGAACGCATCATCTCGGGCCTGACCCCCTGTAACTCAATCCCCGACGAGATTCTCACCGACCATCCACGGCGCTACCGGGCCATGATCGTCGAAAGCGCGAACCCGGCGCATTCCCTGGCCGACAGCCAGCGCATGCGTGACGCGCTCCGCGCGTTGGACACGTTGGTCGTGATCGACATCGCGATGACCGAAACCGCGCGCTTGGCCGACTACGTCCTTCCGACACCCACCCAATACGAAAAGGCGGAGGCAACCTTTTTCAACTTCGAGTTTCCACGAAACTACTTCCACATCCGTCAGCCGGTCTTCAGCGCGCCAGACGGGGTCCTGCCCGAGCCCGAGATTCACGCCCGGCTATGTGAAGCGCTCGGCGCGTACACCGACGAGGATCTGGCGCCGCTGCATGCGGCTGCAGCCGAGGGTCGGACGGCGTTCATCCCCGTGTTCTTCGGAACAGTCATGGCGAATCCGAAGCTCGCACCGCTGGCACCCGTCATCCTCTATCGGACGCTCGGCCCGCATCTGCCTCCCGGGATGCAATCGGCCGCCGTAATCTGGGGGTTGTGTCATCAGTTCGGCGCGAAGTACCCCGAGTCGCTTCGCCGCGCTGGTTTCGAGGGTCGCGGATTCGAAGCGCCTGAAAGGCTCTTCGACGCCATCCTGAGCAATCCTTCGGGTGTGGTCTTTGCCGTCGATGACTATGATGAGAGTTGGGCGCGCGTCCGAAGCCCGAACGGCAAGATCCAGGCGGCGATTCCGGAGCTCCTCGAAGAGCTCGCACGGCTTCGTGAGGAGCCCGCCGGCGCGGAAACCGACGACGAGTTCCCCTTCGTCTTGTCGGCCGGGGAGCGCCGGTCATTCACGGCGAACACCATCTTCCGAGATCCCAAGTGGCGGAAGAAAGACTTCGACGGGTCGCTTCGGATGAGCCCGGACGACGCGCTCGCGCTCGGGGTCGCCGATGGCGATCGCGTCCGCCTCACCACCAAGCGCGGGTCAGCCGAAGTGTCTGTCGAAATCTCGGCGATGATGCAGCGGGGACACGTTTCGCTCCCGAACGGCCTGGGGCTGCGCCCCGGCTCGACTGGCGGCGGGGCATCGCAGACGGGCGTTGCGCCCAACGAGCTCACTGCCAGCGAGGATCGGGATTGGCTCGCGGGCACGCCGTGGCACAAGCACGTCCGCGCCCGAGTCGAGGCGCTCGCTCAAAGTTGATCGCGGGCCTTCTGTAGAAGGCGGCGCGCTTCCTCGGCCACCCCCTCGATTGGCGCGTCCTCCACCAGCTCGAACATCGCCTTCGGGTCTGCAAAGGACACCAGCGAACCCCCATCGGATTCCTGCACGACGACGTTGCATGGCAACAGGAGACCGATGTGCGGCTCGCCTTGGAGCGCCTTGTGCGCGAGCTTTGGATTGCACGCGCCGAGAATGACATACGGACGGAACTCCACGTCGAGCTTGTTCTTGAGCGTTTCTTTGACGTCGATCTTGGTAAGAACGCCGAAGCCGTTTTCCTTGAGCGCTGCCGTCACCCTCTCGAGCGCTTGCTCCACCGAAACGCCTTCCAGCTTCTTCGAGAACGCGTAGCTGGGATCAGTCATGAAAGCCTCCTTCTCGATCCGTATAAGACTGTCCACGCCCGAAGCCAACGTGGGCGCAAAATATGCGCGACCAACGCGCGATCCATCTTTGGGTGGGGTGACGAACGAAGAGCACACGCTATGCTTCACGGCTCGAGCGGTCAGGTCGGCACGCTCGAGCCGTGACTCGAGAGAAGCCCGTGTACAAAACACTCACCGCACAGACGATTCACTACTTCGGGCGGCCGCACTCCGAGGTGCTCCGGAAGCCGCTGACAGTTCCGGCGGCATGGAAAGGCTGCGACCTGACAGCACGGCAAGACTGGCGCGAGTCGCTGTCCGAGGCCGAGATTGACGAGTTGGATCGCGCGCTTCTGCACGCCAAGCGCACCGGCAAGCCGATGGGAGCCGTCACGAAGGAAGACTTCCCGCTCCCCACCTTGACGTCCGAGATCGATCGATGGAGACGCGAGGTCCAAATGGGCCGCGGCTTTCAGGTGCTCCGTGGCATCCCCGTCGAGCGCTGGACGAGGGCCGATGCGGAGCTCTTCTTCTGGTCCTTCGGGCAACATTTGGGAATCCCCGGAGCCCAAAACCCGCAAGGCGATCTGCTCGGGCATGTGACCGACACGGGGGAGAGCCCCGGGGAGGTGCGCCACTATCGAACCCGCGTGCACATCGACTACCACTGCGATGCCGCCGATGTCGTCGGGTTGCTGTGTTTGCGAAAGGCCAAGCATGGCGGCAACAGCCGCATCGTCAGCTCCGTCTCGGTCTACAACGAGCTCTTACGTCGCCGACCGGATTGCGTGGACCGTTTGTACGATCCTTTCATGATGGACACCAAGGGCGAAGGCGGCGTTCGATACATACCCATTCGTCCCTGCCGCTTCCACGCCGGGCGCCTTCGAACCTTCTATCATAGCGACTACTTTCGCTCCGCGACGGGGTTCGACGGTCGATCGACCTTGACGCCCGACGATCGCGCTCTGCTCGATCTCTACAACGAGATAGCCGACTCGCCCGAGCTCTATCTGGACATGGATCTGGAGCCCGGCGACGTGCAACTCCTGTCGAACCACACGGTGCTTCATGCGCGGACCGGTTTCGAAGACTTCTCGGAAGCCGATCGAAAGCGGCACCTGCTGCGTCTTTGGGTCTCGATCCCATCACGAGAGCCATTTGCGACCCGGCTTCGCACTCAGCGCAGCCGGCTCGGGATGGCGGCCGTCGCCGTTCGCTTCAAGGTCGAGCACGCCCTGCGATCACGTATTGATGGGGTAGCGACTCGGCGAGAACGTCGGTGACAAATCCCCCCGCCTCGAGCTCGCGTACCACCGTATCCGCTTTGAGCTTCATGGCACGAGGGGGCCCCCTGGGGCTGTCCACATCGTAGTCGACGATCAGCAAGAGCCCGCCGGGGCGAAGCGCCGTCAGGAGCTTCTTGGCATACTCCGAGCGCCGCGAAATGTGGTGCCAGGTGTCGACCACGAGAACTCGATCCACGGATTGCGGAGCAAGCCCTGGATCGTCAGGATCGACCACGCGGGGATCGACGTTGTTCACGTGATCCCGCTCGATTCGAGCGCGGGTCAGCTCGATCATGCCCGGCACGGTATCGAGCGCGATCACTCGGCCGCGCGGGCCGACGGCCTCGGAAAGGCGCCCAAGGAAATAGCCCGTCCCGACGCCGAGGTCGACCACGGTCATTCCCGGCCGGATCTGGAGCAGCGCGACGACCTCCTCGGGCTTCTGCCACGCGTCCCGTCCCGGATCGTCCAAGTGGTTGGCATAGGTCAGCGGATCGGGAAACGCGTGCTCGGCGCCGCTCGTGTGCTCGTGGGGCGGCGCCGGAGGCGGGTTGGCAAGGTCCTTTTCGGACGTCCTCCCATTGCACCCGGCGTACAAGGCTGCCAGAAGCGCCAGCGGGAGAAGTGCTTTCGGGGTCATCACGGCTCCTCGGTTCATGCCGGGTTTACAATTAGCGACATCTTTGACCCCGGCAAATGACTTCGCGTAGTTAGATAAAGGTCAACAATCTCGCTTGACCCTGCCTACATATGAGAAAAATTGCGCGTGACTAAACGGGGGCTAAGCTGGCGTCCGTGCTCTCTGAGCTCAGAGGGGAAGGAAGAGGAACTCCATGAAGAGACATGTCAACTCATCTCTCACCGTGCTCGTATGCCTGACATTTTTCGGGGCAATGCTCACTGGCTGCAAGAAGGACACGGAAGAGCCGGAACCCGAAGAGACCACGGGCGCCGAGATCCCCGAGCCCGAGCCGGAAGTCGAGGTCGAGCCGGTCGAGGAGCCGTGCGCGTTCGAGACCGTGTACTTCGCGTTCGATTCGTCCGAGCTCGACAGCAGCGCACGCAGCGCGATCCAATCGGCGGTCGACTGCTATCGCGACCAGAATCCCAATGTGCGCTTGCTGCTCACTGGCGCGTGTGATCCGCGCGGCACCGAAGAGTACAACATCGCGCTCGGCGAGCGCCGTGCGCAATCGGTGCGTAGCTACATGAAATCGCTTGGGATGGATCCCAGCAAGATTTCCATCACCTCCGTCGGCGAGGAAATGGCCTCCGGAACCGATGAGGCCAGCTGGGCTCTCGACCGGAACGTCAGCACCACCGAGCAGTGATGCGCGTTGGGGGTGCGCTCGTGGGGGGTAGCTATTGATGCTTGCGGTGTTCCTTCAGGCGAGCGCACCACAACAACTAAATCCCTGGCAGCTCGTAATCGGCGCTTCGCCGGTGGTGCAGCTGGTGATGCTGATCCTCGTCTTCATGATGGTGATGTGTCTGTACATCATCGGGGCGAAGTTGATCCGGCTCAAGCAAGTCACCGACCAGAGCCGCGGCTTTTTGGAGCTGTTTTGGGCCGCGGAAAAGAGCCGTGCCTGGAATGCCAAGTCCATGAACGAAATCCACGGCCAGTCCACCAAGTACGACCGGTCTCCCATTTCGACGGTTTTTCGGGCCGGCTATCGCGAGCTCGCCCGGATGTCGCGGAGCGGACGCACGACGCGAGCCGACGTGGAGAACGTGGAGCGAGCGCTTCGACGAGCGCAGAGCGCGGAGCTGACCAGGCTTGAGAGCAAGGTGTCGTTTCTGGCGACGACGGCGTCCACGGCTCCTTTCATCGGCCTCTTTGGGACCGTATGGGGCGTCATGAACTCCTTCATCGCCATTCATGGCGAGAAGAGCGCCGGGCTCGACGTCGTTGCGCCGGGCATCGCCGAGGCGCTCATCGCGACGGCGCTAGGTCTAGCCGCGGCGATCCCTGCCGTGATGGCCTACAACTACTTCGTCCGGCGAATTCGCGTCGTCGACAGCGAGACATCTGCGTTTGCCAGCGACTACCTGAACATCATTCGGCGTCATCTCTTGGCGGAGTAGCGAATGGCATTCTCGAACGACGGCGGAGGACGAGGCAGCGCACTGAGCGAGATCAACGTCACGCCACTGGTCGACGTGATGCTGGTGTTGTTGATCATCTTCATGGTGGCCGCACCCATGCTGACGACCGGCGTCGACGTGGAGCTTCCCAAAGCCGATGCGCCGCGGATGGACATCGACGAGGAGCAGCCCTTGATCACGGTGCAGCGAGATCAACGGATCTTTCTCTTCGGCGAGGAGGTGTCCCTCGACGTCTTGCAGCAGCGCCT
>LJTN01000045.1 GCA_001303415.1 Myxococcales bacterium SG8_38 | reverse complement strand
CACGCCGGCAGCCATGGAAGAGAAGCAGCGCTTTGCGATTCGTGAGGGCGGCCGCACCATCGGCGCGGGCGTCATCTCCAAGATCATCGAGTAGCGGGGGGCGGACGCGAAGCGGACGAGGACTCCGTGGGAAAGTGAGTGACAAACGAGTCAAGGTCGCGCTCGCCTGCGAAGTATGCGGCGCGCGCAACTATCACACCACGAAGCTGAGACAGGCCGGAACGCAGGAACGATTGACGCTGAGAAAATTTTGCCGGACCTGCGGACGGCATACCGAGCACAAGGAAACCAGTAGCTCCAATTGGTAGAGCAGCGGATTCCAAATCCGCGGGTTGTGGGTTCGAATCCCTCCTGGCCTGCCGCGAGGAACAACGATGGCGATAACGACAGAACAAGACAAAGCGAGACCAACCGGAACGCTCGGCGTGGAGCGGTGGGTGCAATTCGCTTACGCCGCATGCGGCATCGCGCTGGCATGGTTCCTCATCAAGAGCAGCAACGCCATCTGGACGCTGCTCGCCGACACCGTGGACGTCGTGCCCGAGCCGAATGCGACCATCATTGCCGTCGGCGCCGGCCTGATTTCCTTGCTCGCCGCGATCTTGGCCTATCGCTCGAAAAAGACTCACACCTTCGTGGTCGAGGTCTGCGTCGAGCTTTCCAAAGTCACCTGGCCTGCCCGCAAGGAGACTTGGTCCCAAACGATCGTGGTCATCATCGTCTCCGTCATTGCGGCCATCATTCTGGGCGTCTTCGATGCCGTGTGGTCGCAGATCACCGATTTCATTTACAACGTGTGACTCCGATGAAGTGGTATGTGGTTCAGGCCTATTCCGGCTACGAAAGCAAAGTGAAGCGATCGCTCGAAGAGCGGATCAAGCAAGCCGGCATGGAAAGTCGATTCGGGAACATCCTCATTCCGAAGGAAAACGTGCAAGAGAGCCGGGGGGGCAAGCCGCGTCTGAGCTCGAGGACGTTCTACCCAGGCTACATCTTCGTCCAAATGGATCTCGACGACGAGACCTGGCACTTGATCAAGGACACGCCGAAAGTGAGCGGCTTCGTGGGAGGCCGACACCCGTCGCCCGTCCCCGAAGGCGAGATCGCCGCGATCGAGCAGCAGGTCGAAGAGGGCGCCGCCAAGCCGAAGCCCCGCGTGCAGTTCGAAAAGGGCGACCACGTTCGCGTCACCGACGGGGCCTTTGCCAATTTCACCGGGACCATCGAAGAGGTGAACCACGAGAAGCAGAAGGTTCGCGTGCTGGTCTCGATTTTCGGCCGTGCCACGCCGGTGGAGCTCGACTACATCCAGGTCGAAAAGACCAATTGAGAACGCTCGGGCGGGGCCTCTGGTAGGTCTATCATTACGAAATACTTACAGTATTTCTCAGCTCGCCGCCGAGAGACGCTCGCCCCCGGACCCCCCCAAACGGCTTCGGAACCCCCAATTCCGCAACCGATCGAGATTTCACAGAAATTGGGTTGCACTTTTCGTGCCGTGAGGCACAACTCGCCGCTCCGGAGAACCGCGCAGCCATGAAAAAGGTCATCGGACAGATCAAGCTTCAACTACCCGCGGGACAGGCGAACCCGTCTCCGCCGGTCGGGCCGGCGCTCGGTCAGCACGGCGTCAACATCATGGCGTTCTGCAAGGAGTTCAACGCCAAGACCCAAAAGGATGCGGGCTTGATCATCCCCGTGGTGATCTCCGTTTATCAGGATCGGTCCTTCAGCTTCATCATGAAGACGCCCCCTGCGGCGGTCCTCATCAAGAAGGCGCTCAACCTGAAGTCGGGCTCGGCCCGCCCGAACAAAGACAAGGTCGGCAGGATCACCATGGACCAGGTCCGGGAGATCGCGCAGACCAAGCTTCAAGACACCAATGCGGGGTCGATCGAGCAGTGCATGCAGAGCATCATCGGCACCGCACGTTCGATGGGGGTCGAGTTAGTCGAGTAAGCTCAACTGACGAGCGTCGAGCTCACCTGCACCACCCAGGCCCCCATCTGGTGGTAGACGGCCTTGAGCCGTCGCAAGGAGACACGATGAAACCCGGAAAAAAGCGCGGGGCTGCCTTACAGAAGCCCGACAAGAGCCGTCGCTATACGCTCAATGAAGCGGTGTCGCTGGTGAAGGAGCTGGCGTTTGCCAACTTCGACGAGTCAGTCGACGTGGCCGTACGGCTTGGCGTGGATCCAAAGCACGCCGATCAAATGGTTCGCGGCGCGGTGGTGTTGCCGCACGGCACGGGCAAGAAGAACCGCGTGCTGGTGTTCGCCAAAGGCGAGAAGGTTGGTGAGGCCGAGGAGGCAGGCGCGGATTTCGTTGGCGGCGATGATTTCGTGGCCAAGATTACCGAGGGCTGGCTCGAGTTCGACACCGTCATCGCCACGCCCGACATGATGGGTCAGGTAGGCCGCCTCGGCCGTGTGCTTGGTCCGCGTGGTCTGATGCCCAATCCCAAGGTGGGCACCGTCACCTTCGACGTCGGCAAGGCGGTTCGTGAAGCGAAAGCCGGCAAGGTGGAATTCCGGGCCGAAAAGGCGGGTATCGTGCACGCCCAGGTCGGCAAGCGATCCTTTGGCGATGAGGAGCTCGTCGGCAACGTGCGATCGCTGGTGAACGCCCTCGTCAAGGCCAAGCCTGCGGCCGCCAAGGGAACCTATCTGCGGAGCATCACGCTCAGCTCCACGATGGGTCCCGGCATCAAGGTTGACCCCGGCACGATAGAGGTGGAGGCGTAGTCATGAGCCTTACTCGAGAAGAAAAAGCGGCCCAGGTCGACGCCGTTCGAGAGAGCTTCGCGAATGCCAGCGCGACGGTGCTCGTCGACTTCCGAGGTGTGAACGTCGAGATGATCACCAACCTTCGCGCTCGCTTCCGCGAGGCTGGCGTCGAGTACAAGGTCGTCAAGAACAACGTGGTTCGCAAGGCGATAGAAGGGTCCAAGCTGGCCGACAACGAAGAGTTCACGGCCAATCTGGTAGGTCCGACCGCCATTGCATGGAGCTTCGAGGATCCTTCCGTTGCGGCAAAGGTGATCAAGACCTTCCGCAAGGATTTCGCCGACGAGCTTCAACCCAAGGATCGGCCGGAGAAGCTCTTGGTCAAGTGCGGCCTTCTCGAGGGTCAGGTCCTCGATGCCAAGCGAGTGGAAAAAGAGCTCGCCACTTTGCCAGGCAAAGACGAAGTTCGCGCCTCGCTGCTCGCGCAGCTGATGGCGCCGATGCAGAACCTGGTCGGACAGCTCAATGCGCCGGCCCAAAACCTCGCCTTGGTGCTCGATGCCTACCGGCGCAAAGAGGCGGGAGAGTAATCCAACAACAACTTCAGCCGTGTTGCACGCACGGCTAGCGGAGAGTCAACGATGGCAAATATGAACGTAGAACAGATGGTCGAAGAGCTCAGCTCCTGGACCGTCATGGAAGTCGCGAACCTGGTCAAGCAGCTCGAAGAGAAGTGGGGCGTGTCTGCCGCGCCGGCCGCGGTGGCCGTTGCGGGCCCGGCTGCGGGTGGCGAGGCGGCCCCGGCCGAGGAGCAGACCGAGTTCGACGTCGAGCTGACCGAGGCTGGTGGCAAGAAGATCAACGTGATCAAGGCCATCCGCGAGATCACCCAGCTCGGCCTTGCGGACGCCAAGGCCCTGGTGGAGGCAGCTCCCAAAGTGGTGAAAGAGGCCGTTTCGAAGGAAGAGGCCGAAGACATCAAGAAAAAGCTCGAGGAAGCGGGCGCAAAGGTCACCGTCAAGTAGCCCTATGGGGTTACGTTTCGGATCCGGGTGCCGGGACTTGGCACACGGGCCCGGTCGGGTTAAGTTCCTGACCGGGGCAGCACCGGTACGCGCGAGCACAACACTCAAGACTTTCCGCGACGGCGGGAGGCCTGAAGGTCTCCTTGTCCCGTCTTTGTCTCTTAATTCTTGGCTTTAGGGTTTCGACAGCAGTGGTGCGGCAGGAGTCTCTTTAAATGGCGGCGACGATTCAGACGAACTTTCGAATGCGTCACTCCTTCGGGAAGATCGAGCACATCCTCGAGATCCCGAATCTGATCGACATTCAGAAGCGATCGTACGACAAGTTCCTTCAAACCGACGTTCCGAGGGAGGCTCGGGAGAACATCGGTCTTCAGGGCGTCTTTAACAGCGTCTTTCCGATTCGGGACTTCAACGGCACGAGCGAGCTGGTCTTTTCCGGCTACACGCTCGAGCGGCCGAAGTACGACGTGGACGAGTGCAGGCAGCGTGGGATGACCTACGCGGCGCCGATCAAGGTGACGATTCAGCTCATCATCTACGACACCGGTGGTGAGAGCACCGAGCGGGCGGTTCGCGACATCAAGGAACAGGAAGTCTACTTCGGCGAGATCCCGCTGATGACGGTCAACGGCACCTTCATCATCAACGGGACCGAACGCGTCGTGGTGAGCCAGCTTCACCGAAGCCCGGGCGTCTTCTTCGACCACGATCGCGGCAAGACGCACTCGTCCGGCAAGCTGCTGTACCAAGCGCGCATCATTCCCTACCGGGGCTCGTGGCTCGACTTCGAGTTCGACCCGAAGGATTTGCTGTACGTGCGCATCGACCGACGCCGGAAGATGCCGGCGACGGTGTTGTTGAAAGCGCTTGGATACAACACCCAGGAGCTTCTCAACTACTACTACGACACCGAAACGATCTACATCCTGTCCAAGGATCAGTACGCAAAGTCGATCGAGTACGAGCTCTTGCCGGGCCAGCGTGCCACGCACGACATCTCGGTCGGCGATGACGTCATCGTGCGCAAGAACCGGAAGTTCACACGCGCGGCAATTCGCAAGCTGCGGGCCGCGGGCCTCGAGTACCTGCCCATCGACTTCAACGAGGTGATCGGCAAAGTCGCTGCCGAGGACGTCATCGACGAGGAGACCGGCGAGATTTTGCTCGCGGTCAACGAAGAGATCACCGAAGCACGCATCGACGCGCTCCGGGATGCCGGCATCAACGAGTTCAAGGTGCTGTTCATCGACGGCCTGAACGTCGGATCCTATCTGCGGGACACGCTTCTCGTGGACAAGGTTCAGTCGCAGGACGAGGCGATCCTCGAGATCTACCGCCGGCTTCGTCCGGGAGATCCACCAACGCTCGACACTGCGCGGAATCTCTTCAACAACTTGTTCTTCAATCCCGAGCGCTACGACTTGAGCCAGGTCGGACGCCTCAAGCTGAACTACAAGTTCTACCGGGAGGTCGATCCGGAGGAGAGGCCGGACCTCGATCACACCGTTCTCACCAACACCGACATCCTGGAAACGGTCAAGCAGCTAATCGACCTCAAGAACGGGCGTGGGTCGGTCGACGACATCGATCACTTGGGCAATCGCCGCGTGCGCGCCGTCGGCGAGCTCATGGAGAACCAGTATCGCATCGGTTTGGTCCGCATGGAGCGGGCGATCAAGGAACGCATGAACATGTCTCAAGAGATCGAGACGCTCATGCCGCACGATCTGATCAACGCGAAGCCGGTGAGCGCCGTCGTCAAGGAGTACTTCGGCTCGAGTCAGCTCTCGCAGTTCATGGATCAGACCAACCCGCTCAGCGAAGTGACGCACAAGCGCCGCTTGTCCGCGTTGGGGCCCGGTGGTCTGACGCGTGAGCGCGCCGGGTTCGAGGTTCGTGACGTTCACACGACTCACTACGGACGGATCTGTCCGATCGAGACGCCGGAAGGTCCGAACATCGGCCTCATCGCATCGCTGTCGACGTATGCTCGCGTGAACGAATACGGCTTCGTGGAGACGCCTTACCGCAAGGTCGAGGACGGCATCGTGCTCGACGAGCACGTTCGCTGGTATTCGGCCCTCGAAGAGGAAGGCCACTACATCGCCCAGGCCAATGCCAAGGTCGATCACATGACCCGGGAGCTCACCGGGCAGCTCATCAGCGCACGCTACAACGGTGAGTTCGTGATGGTGCCACCCAGCAGCGTGCAGCTGATGGACGTCTCGCCGAACCAGTTGGTTTCAGTGGCAGCTTCGTTGATTCCCTTCCTCGAGCACGACGACGCGAACCGTGCATTGATGGGATCGAACATGCAGCGGCAGGCCGTTCCTTGCCTACGCACTCGGGCGCCGATCGCGGGTACGGGCATCGAAGGTCGAGTCGCTCGCGACTCGGGTGTATGCGTGGTCGCGCAACAGGATGGAGTGGTCGAGTCGGTCGATGCGACCCGCATCGTGGTCAAGGCAGAAGGCGCGGCCGGTGCATTTCCGGACATCTACCGGCTCAACAAGTTCCAGCGATCCAATCAGAATACCGCCTACAACCAGACTCCGATCGTACGCCCTGGTGATCGGGTCAAGGCCGGAGACGTGATCGCCGACGGCCCGAGCACCGACAAGGGCGAGCTGGCGCTCGGTCAGAACGTCATCGTCGCCTTCATGCCTTGGGGTGGATACAACTTCGAGGACTCGATCCTTCTTTCGGAGCGAATCGCGAAGGACGATGTCTACACCTCGGTGCACATCGAGGAGTTCGAATGCGTCGCCCGCGACACGAAGCTCGGCAAGGAGGAAATTACGCGCGACATTCCGAACGTCGGTGAGGAGGCCCTCAAGGACCTCGACGAGTCGGGTATCGTGCGGATCGGCGCCGAGGTGCATTCGGGCGACATCCTGGTCGGAAAGATCACGCCGAAGGGCGAGACCCAGCTTTCGCCGGAAGAGAAGCTCCTTCGGGCGATCTTTGGCGAAAAGGCGGGCGATGTCCGCGACACCTCACTGAAGGTCCCGCCGGGCGTCAGTGGCATCGTAATCGACGCTCGCGTGTTCGCTCGGAAGGGCACCGAGAAAGACGAACGCTCGCTTCAGATCGAGGAAGCGGAGCGCGCCAAGCTCGAAAAGGACATGGCCGACGAGATCAAGATCGTGCTCGACTCGGCCCACGACCGCGTTCGCAAGTACTTCGTAGGCAACAAGACGACCGCGAAGCTGGTCGGGGACAAAGGCAAAGAGCTCCTCGGCAAGGGCGTAACGATCACCTCGGCCGATCTCGATGAGATCCCGCACAAGTACTGGGCGCACATCGAGGTCGAGAACGACAAAGACAAGATCAATGGAATTCTCGAGCAGGTCGACGACCAGGTCGAGGCCGTCAAGATGCTCTTCCAGGAGAAGATCGACAAGCTCGGAAAGGGCGACGAGCTTCCCCCGGGCGTCATCAAGATGGTCAAGGTCTATGTCGCCATCAAGCGCAAGCTTCAGGTCGGCGACAAGATGGCGGGCCGACACGGGAACAAGGGTGTGGTGAGCCGCATCCTTCCCGAGGAAGACATGCCTTATCTGCCCGATGGCACGCCCGTCGACATCGTGCTCAACCCGCTCGGCGTACCGAGCCGAATGAACGTCGGCCAGATTCTGGAGACTCATCTCGGCTGGGCTGGATATCTGCTCGGCACGCAGCTTCAGGAGATGATCGAGCAGAAGACGAGCTCCGCCGAGATTCGAGAGCGCATTCGTGCGATCTTCAAGAGCGGCGAGGTCGTCAAGTTGCTCGATACGTTGCCCGACGCCGAGGTCATCAAGCTGGCCAAGACCTGGAAACACGGGTTGCAGCTCGCGACCCCGGTTTTCGACGGCGCTAGCGAAGACGAGATCAAGAGCTTGCTCCGACTGGCTGGTGTTCAGGACAACGGCCAGACGGTGCTGTTCGACGGACGCACTGGCGAGGCATTCCACGAGGACGTCACTGTCGGCATCATGTACATGCTCAAGCTTCACCATTTGGTGGACGACAAGATCCATGCGCGGAGCATCGGCCCGTACTCGCTGGTCACGCAGCAGCCGTTGGGCGGTAAGGCTCAGTTCGGTGGCCAACGCCTCGGCGAAATGGAGGTCTGGGCGATGGAAGCCTACGGCGCCGCATACGCGCTTCAGGAGTTCCTGACCGTCAAGTCCGACGACGTGCAAGGCCGCACGCGCATGTATGAATCTATCGTGAAGGGGGACTACTCGCTCGAAGCCGGCCTGCCGGAGAGCTTCAACGTTCTGATGAAGGAGCTTCAGGCGCTCTGCCTGAACGTCGAGTTGGTCGAGACGAATGACTTGGGGCGCAGGTCGGATGACGTACTTGCTGCGGAGGAAGAGTAACTCATGAAGGACATCTTCAGCTTCTTCGAAAAGCCGAAAGATCCGCTGGCGTTTTCGGCGATTCGCATTTCGTTGGCGTCTCCGGAGAAGATTCGCGAATGGTCGCATGGCGAGGTTCGCAAGCCGGAGACCATCAACTACCGCACCTTCAAGCCGGAGCGCGACGGTCTGTTCTGCGCGAAGATCTTCGGACCGGTGAAGGATTACGAGTGCATTTGCGGCAAGTACAAGCGCATGAAGCACCGGGGCATCGTCTGCGAGAAGTGCGGCGTCGAGGTCATCCAGAGCAAAGTGCGCCGAGAGCGGCTCGGTCACATCACGTTGGCCACGCCGGTGGCGCACATTTGGTTCCTGAAGAGCCTTCCGAGCCGGATCGGTGCGATTCTCGACATCACCCTCAAGGACTTGGAGCGTGTTCTGTACTGCGAGAGCTACGTCGTTCTCGATCCGAAGGAGACGCCTCTGGAGCGAGGAGAGATCCTCACCGAGGATCGGTACCACGACATGCTCGACGAGTACGGCGACGATGCGTTCGAAGCCGGCATGGGCGGAGAGGCCGTGCTGGAGATGCTTCGCGACATCGACGTGCACGCCATGGCGGAGCAGCTGCGGCTCGAGCTGAAGGAAGCCACGAGCGAGGCCAAGCGCAAGAAGCTGGCGAAGCGACTCAAGGTCGTCGAGGCCTTCCGTGATTCGGGCAATCGTCCGGAGTGGATGATGCTGTCCGTGATTCCGGTTCTGCCTCCGGATCTCAGGCCCCTCGTTCCGCTCGACGGCGGCCGCTTTGCGACGTCCGACCTCAACGATCTCTACCGCCGGGTCATCAACCGGAACAATCGACTCAAGCGATTGATCGAGCTCAATGCGCCCGAGATCATCATCCGGAATGAACGCCGGATGTTGCAGGAAGCCGTCGATGCGCTCTTCGACAACGGTCGGCGCGGAAAGACCATCACCGGTCCCAACAAGCGTCCGCTCAAGTCTCTGTCCGACATGCTCAAGGGCAAGCAGGGACGCTTCCGTCAGAACCTGCTCGGCAAGCGAGTCGACTATTCGGGGCGATCCGTCATCGTCGTCGGTCCGAATCTTCGCCTTCACCAGTGCGGTCTTCCAAAGAAGATGGCGCTCGAGCTCTTCAAGCCGTTCATCTACAACAAGCTCGAGGAGCGCGGATACGTCACGACGATCAAGAGCGCGAAGAAGCTCGTCGAAAAAGAGAAGCCCGAGGTTTGGGACATTCTGGAAGAGGTCATCACCGAGCATCCGGTGATGCTGAACCGCGCGCCCACGCTTCACAGGCTCGGCATTCAGGCGTTCGAGCCAGTGCTCATCGAAGGCAAGGCGATTCGTCTTCATCCTCTGGTCTGCACTGCGTTCAACGCGGACTTCGACGGCGACCAGATGGCCGTACACGTGCCGCTTTCGATCGAGGCGCAGATGGAGGCCCGCGTGCTCATGATGAGCACGAACAACATCCTGTCGCCTGCAAGCGGCCGGCCCATCATCAACCCGACTCAGGACATCGTTCTCGGCCTGTACTACATGACCCGCGAGAAGAGGTTCGGGAAGGGCGCGTATCGCGACGGTCAAGAGAAGGACGGTGTGTTCACCGGCATCTTTGCGTCGGCCGACGAGGTTCGGATGGCCTACGACCAGGGCATGATCGGCCTTCATTCGCGGATTCGATACCGCTATGAGGGCAAGATCTACGACACGACGGTAGGCCGCGTTCTGGTGAGCGACGTGCTGCCGCCGGGCATGGCATTCCCTTCGGTCAACAAGGTCCTCGACAAGAAGTCGCTGAGCGCACTGATCGACGAGTGCTATCGCGCGAGCCGCAACAAGAACACCGTTCTGCTCGCGGACCGACTGCGAACTATGGGGTTCGAGATGTCGACCCGTGCAGGCATTTCGATTTGCATGGATGACATGGTCATTCCCGCGTCGAAGAAGGACGTGCTCAGTCAGGCCCAGCAGGACGTCACGACCGTCGTGGAGCAGTACCAGGAAGGTCTGATTACCGACGGAGAACGCTACAACAAGGTCGTCGACATTTGGGCGGAGGCTTCCGATCAGGTCGCACGCGACCTGATGGAGTCGATCGGCACGGAAGAGGTCGTCGATCCCGAAACCGGGGAGAAAACGACGCAGCCGAGCTTCAACTCCATCTTCATGATGGCCGATTCTGGAGCTCGCGGCTCGAACCAACAGATTCGTCAGTTGGCCGGAATGCGCGGTTTGATGGCGAAGCCGTCGGGCGAAATCATCGAGACGCCCATCACGGCCAACTTCCGCGAAGGCTTGACCGTGTTGCAGTACTTCATTTCCACGCACGGTGCTCGAAAGGGCTTGGCCGACACTGCTTTGAAGACCGCCAACTCCGGTTACCTCACTCGCCGGCTCGTCGACGTGGCACAGGACTGCGTCATTACCGACTACGACTGCGAGACGCTCGATGGTATCTGGGTGAGCAAGCTCGAAGAGGGCGGCGAAGTGGTTACCCCGCTCGGCGAGCGTGTTCTCGGGCGTATCGCGCTCGAGGACATCTCCGATCCGGTGACCGGCGAAACCCTGGTCGAGGCCAACCAAGAGATCGACGAAGCTCGCGTCGCTCGGATCGAGTCTGCCGGTATCGAGCGTGTGCTGATCCGCTCAGTGCTGACCTGTCAGAATCGCCGGGGCGTCTGCGCCATGTGCTACGGCCGAGATCTCGGCCGCGGTTACGAGGTGAACATCGGTGAGGCCGTTGGCATCATCGGAGCGCAGTCGATCGGCGAGCCGGGAACACAGCTCACCATGCGGACCTTCCACATTGGTGGTGCAGCGGCGCGCGGCAAGATCGAGCAGAGCTCCATCGAGACCCGCTCGGACGGCATCGTGAAGTTCGACAACGCCAAGTTGCTGACCAAGCGCGACGGAACCGTCGTCGTCATGAATCGGCATGGAGCGGTCACCGTCGTCGACGATTCCGGCCGCGAGCGGGAGCACTTCAGCTTGACGTACGGTGCGTTCGTCAAGGTGAAGGAGGGGCAACGTGTCGAGCGGGGCACGATGCTCGCGGAGTGGGATCCCTATGCCATTCCAATTCTCACCGAGGTGGACGGCGTCGTGAAGTACGGCGACGTGGTCGAGGCGGTGACTATGGAGGAGAAGCTGGACGAGGTGACCGGCCTGTCGAGACGCGTCATCATCGAGTCCCGCGATCCGAGTGCACGGCCGCGTGTCTCGATCAAGGATTCGGAGACGGGCGAGACCAAGAAGACGGGTGTGGGCGAGAACGTGGCACGTTACTTCCTTCCGGTCGGCGCCAACATCATCCCTGCGGACGGTCAGCGGGTGGAAGCTGGTGAGATCATCGCGAAGATTCCACGCGAAACCACTAAGACCAAGGACATCACCGGCGGTCTGCCGCGGGTGGCCGAGCTATTCGAGGCTCGCAAGCCGAAGGATCACGCCATCATCAGCGAGATCGACGGCATCGTCACCTTTGGAAAAGATACCAAGGGCAAGCGCAAGGTCATGATCACGCCGGAGGTCGGTGAGCCGAAGGAGTACCTCATTGCCAAGGGCAAGCATCTCACCGTGAAGGATGGTGACCACGTGCGGGCAGGCGAGCCATTGATGGATGGGCCGGCCAATCCGCACGACATCCTGAAGGTCAAGGGCGAGAAGGAGCTCGCGGCCTGGTTGGTCGACGAGATCCAGCAGGTCTACCGACTCCAGGGCGTGGCGATCAACGACAAGCACATCGAAGTGATCGTGCGGCAGATGCTTCAACGCGTCCGCATCAAGGAGACCGGAGACACGCGATTCCTTCCAGATGAGCAAGTCGAAAAGGCGCTCTTCGAGCGCGAGAACGAGCGCGTGATCGCGAAGGGTGGTCAGCCCGCGGTGGCAGAGCCGCTCTTGTTGGGCATCACCAAGGCGTCGCTCTCGACCGACTCCTTCATCAGCGCCTCCTCCTTCCAGGAGACCACGAAAGTTCTCACCGAGGCGGCAATTAGCGGCAAGGTCGACGAGCTCCGCGGCCTCAAGGAGAACGTCATCATGGGCCGGCTCCTGCCAGCGGGCACCGGCCTCGGCGCCTACGCCAAGATCGACATGGTCGTCGAGGACGGGGCGGTAAAGCCTCTGGCTCCCAAGCCTTCCGTCGTGGAGCCCGAGCCGGTAGCTGCTGCAGCGAGCGAAGAATAGGCAAGAGGGTTCGGGAAGGGCCAATGAAGGGTTACCTTTTCGAGACCGAAGAGCACCGCGCCCTGCGTGAGCAGGTGCGTCGGTTCGCCTCCTCGGCGATCGCTCCACATGCGTTCGCCTGGGAGGAAGCCAACGAGTTTCCTCGGGAGCTCTACCGGCAGGCTGCAGAGGCCGGATTCATGGCCACCGGCTATCCGGAAGAGGTCGGCGGGGACGGCGGTGACCTCGGCCACGTCCTGGTGGCTGCCGAGGAGATGGTGCTTGCCGGCAAGTCGGTAGGCACCTGTGTCGGTCTCGGCAGCCACGGGATCGCGTTGCCTCCCATCATCAAGTTTGGGACCACTGCGCAAAAGGAGCGTTTCGTTCGCCCGACGCTGTTGGGTAACAAGATCGCTGCGCTCGGCATTACCGAACCGGGCGGTGGAAGCGATGTGGCTGCCGTGCGAACCAAGGCCGTGCGCGACGGCGAGCACTACGTCGTAAACGGAGCCAAGACCTTCATCACTTCGGGCACTCGCGCCGACTTCGTCACCACTGCCGTGCGAACCGGTGGGGAGGGTCACGGCGGCATCTCGATGTTGATCATCGAGAGCGACACGCCAGGCTTCACCGTAGCGAGCAAGCTCAAGAAGACAGGCTGGTGGGCAAGCGACACCGCCGAGCTGGTGTTCGAGGATTGCCGCGTACCGGCGGAGAACCTGATCGGCCAAGAAGGCGCTGGCTTCCTGATGATCATGACGAACTTCGTGACGGAACGGCTCATGCTTGCGGGTCAGTGCGTTGCAATCGCCGAGCTCGCGTACAGGGAGTCGATTGAGTACGCCAAGCAGCGGCACGCTTTTGGAAAGTCTCTGTCGGCGTTTCAAGTGATCCGTCACAAGCTCGCCGACATGGCGACCCAAATCGCCGCCGCGCGCGCGCTCACCGGCGAATGCGTGACCCGCTACGTGAATGGAGAGCAAACGCCTTCGCTGGCCGCGATGGCAAAGAACGCGGCCACGGACATGTGCTCGTTCGTCTGCGATCAAGCCGTGCAGATCCACGGCGGCTACGGCTACATGCGAGAGTACCTGGTGGAACGCCTCTACCGCGATGCGCGCCTCTACCCAATCGGCGGCGGCACCCGGGAGATAATGAACGAAATCATAAGCAAAGTAGAAGGCTACTAGGGACACTCTCCCCCGCCCAACCTATTGAGATCACTGCGTTTCTGCCCGAAAGTTCGCAGCGTCTGCCCGGACTACCGGCTCGGGCCGTGCGCGCCGAGAACGAACTCGGCGATCAGGGCGGAGAGCTTCTCGACGAAGGCGGGGCCGATCTCGGTGTGGTGCTGTGCGGCGATGCGTTCGACCGACTCGGCGATGGTTTCGTCGGCCTTTTGCCATGCTTCGAGTAGATCTGCGGCCAGTGGGTTGAGCTTGCGAGTCGCCGCTTGGTGCGCCTGGTCGCGGTAGACGCAGAGCAGCGTCTGCTCTCGGTCGTAGCCGGTCTCCGGCGTGGGCGTCTCATGGACCGGGTGGGACAGGCGAAGAACTCTCATCGCCGAGCGCACGGTCGGCTTTCGGTCGAACGCGAGGTCGTCGAACGATTTCGGATCGGGCGGGGCATGCCGTACCTCCCAAGTGGCGATCTCGTAGCGTGCCAGGTCCGCAACCCAAGGCGGTTCCGTTGCCCGCCAAACGGAGATTGCGAGCTCCGCCAGCTCGTTCGGCACGTGCCGCAGATACCGAGTGCGCGGTCCTCCAGCACCGAGCCACTCATCGACCGTGCGACCAAAGGTGTCATCTCCAACGGCGCTCTTGGTGCGGCGCAAAGCGACACTGGCCACGTGCATGAGTCGACTACGAACCAGGTCTCGATAGACCAGCCATCGTTCGCGCGATCCCAAAAAGGCAAGATCCGCCTCGCTCGGCTCGGTTCCGAAGCACACTCTCTGCATGGCTTTGGCCCGATCAGACAGCATCGCGAGCCCCCATGGCGTTGCGATAGATCGTCCATAGCGTGTCGATCTCGGCGAGTAGCTCGTCGAGCGGTGGCACGTTGTTGTCTCGCTCGAGGAGCACAGGGACCGGACCTACCTTTCGAAGCGTGTAGTCGAGGAGCTGATATACGTCGTCCGGAACCGGCTCGCCGTGGGTGTCGATGCGCAAGCCATCCTCCCGCACCAGGTGGCCAGCGACGTGGACTTGGACGACACGCTCGGTAGGAATCTTGTCGACGAAGGCTCTCGGATCAAATCCGAAGTTCTTGCTATTCACGTAGATGTTGTTGACGTCCAGCAACAATGCGGCATCCGCTCGCTCGAGCACCTCGACGACGAAGTCTACCTCCGCGAGCCCATCCGTCGCCTGGGGCGCGTAATAGCTCACGTTCTCCAACGCCAGAGGACGGCCGATCGCATCGCGCGCCTTGATCAATCGCTGTGCTGCGACCTCGGCAGCTTCGTCGGTGAACGGAAGCGGCAGTAGGTCGTGGAAGAAGCGGTCATCCACGCCGCCCAAGCACAGGTGCTCGCTGTGCCAAGGGACCTCGAGATCGCGTAGGAACGCGCCGAGGTCGTGCAAGTACGCGGTGTCGAAGGGGTCCGGCGAGCCCAGGCAGGTGCTGAGCCCGTGGGTCACGACGGGCCAGTGCGTGCGGGCCAGCTCCAGCATCTCCTGATAACGTCCGCCTCGGTTGAGGTAGTTCTCGGGATGCACTTCCAGCCAAGCCACCGACGCGGGCCTACGCTCGAGAAGCTCGGTTGCCAAATCATGGCGTAGCCCCAGCCCGATTCCCTGAACTTCCCCATTCATCGACTTTCACCAAACGAAACGAAGCCGCAGCGACGCGTGCCGCTGCGGCTTCCACATCATGCTTTACGATTCAACGCAGCGTGATTCCGCCAAGGAGCGATGCTCAGCCGCAGGTACCCTCGCCACAGGATGCCTCGGATGCATCGCCTTTCTCTTTGTGCTTCTCGCCGCAGTTGCCTTCGCCGCAAGAGCCCTCCCCGCAGGAAGCTTCCGCCGCCTCAGCCTGGGTCGTCGCTGCGGCCTCGGCGCCCGCCGTGGTCTCGGAGGCCTCCGGGCCATCGTCGGACTTGCATGCTGCCGTGACGCTGAGCGCCGCCGTCGCCATTGCGATGATCGTATGCTTGAGTGCTGAATTCATCTTTCTTTACCCCTCGTGGTTATAAGCGCATCTGGAGCATCAATGGACCCCCGGTGATGCAGCGCGAGGTCAGGAATTGATCCCACCCCCGCTTCCCTTCGTGCACGCTAGCCAATGCGCTCCTCGGCCGCAATTGGAATGCACAGCATGCTTCACGACACGACTACGCGTTTGGTGAGCCGATGTTTCAGCCAAAACGCCAGGGCCGCCTCATGCGGTTACAATGTTTGACAACTTTTCGGGAGCACGGGCTCTGAGGCTCTGCGGCGCAGCCGGCAGCCTCAGCGACGAATGATCTCGACGATGCGGCCCCGTCTCGGGGGACGCCGCGCACCGATTCGAAACGAAGACGCCACCCGGTCGATGCTGGCCTCGATCAAGGCTCGCCTGGAAGCATACAGCGTGGCCAGGATGTCTCCTTCGCGAACCTCGTCGCCGAGCCTGCAATGAAGGCGAACCCCGGCGCCAGGGTCGACGCCGTCTTCGGCCCGAGCGCGTCCGGCGCCGAGTCTCATCGATGCATGGCCGATCTCGAGTGGATCCATGTCCGTGATGAAGCCGTCGTCGCGAGCGAGAACGACCTTCCGATGCTTGGATAGAGGTAGTCGATCCGGCTCGTCGACCATGCGCGCATCCCCCCCTTGCGCAGCAACCACCTCGCGCATCTTTGCGAGCGCCGTTCGGTTTTTCAAGGCGAGCTCCAGTTGACGCATCGCTCGCGCCTTGGTCTTGGCCACCCCGGCCACACGTAGCATTTCCGCACCGAGCGCGAAGGTGATCTCCTGTAGATCCTCCGGGCCAGCGCCGTGAAGAACCTCCAGCGCCTCGGCCGTTTCCAGTGCGTTTCCCACGGTGTATCCGATGGGAGAGCTCATGTCTGTGAGCAGCGCAGACACATCCTTGCCAGCCAGCCTCCCCACGCGCACGAGGCAGCGTGCGAGCTCCCTCGCCTCCGGCTCGGTCTTCATGAACGCACCCCGGCCGACCTTCACGTCGAGAACGAGAGCGTCGATTCCTTCTGCGAGCTTCTTAGACAGGATGCTCGAGGTGATGAGAGGGATTGATTCGACCGTGCCAGTCACGTCTCTGAGTGCGTAGAGCCGCCGATCTGCGGGAGCAAGATCTTCCGTTTGACCGATCAGAGCGCAGCCGATCTTTCGCAGCTGCGCGCGGAGCTCGCGCACCGAGAGGTGCACCCGGAATCCCGGAATCGCTTCGAGCTTGTCGAGCGTGCCTCCGGTGTGGCCAAGGCCTCTGCCGCTCATCATCGGTACGACGACGCCGCACGACGCGACGAGGGGCGCGAGGCAAATGCTGACCTTGTCACCCACACCCCCAGTCGAGTGCTTGTCGACCTTGGGTGCGTCGATGAAGGCCAAATCGACGACCCTGCCGCTATCGCGCATGGCCAGTGTCAGGGCGACCGTCTCCTCGAAGCCCATGCCTCGAAAGTAGATGGCCATCGCCAGGGCGCTCATCTGGTAGTCCGTCACGGAGCCACGGATAAAGCCGGCTATAAGCTCCTGAATTTCGTCATTTTTCAGCGCTCCGCCTTCGCGTTTGCGCACAATCAGCTCCGGAACCGACAGATCTTTTCGCATCCTCGCGATCATCGCTTGCGGCGGGGACGACGACGCCGGCCCTTGCTCTCGCCACGATGGCGTTTGTCGTCGGTCCGCTGCTGCTCGTGCGTGGGCCGGCGCTTCGTTCGCGCTCGGGAAGGCGGCTGTGCAGGGTAGTGCCCGAGAAGCGATCCCACGATGTCGCGCGCCTGCACGTTGACGTCCTCTATCCGCACACGCACAGGGTCGTTCATGGTATAAGCCTTGGAAGTCCGGACACCGATGAGGCGGATTCCGAGGTCGTCGGGCTCATAGGTGTCGTCGAGTTGCTCGAACGGCAACAGCACGCTGACGTAAGGGTCCTCTATCTGCACGTAGATCCCGTATGATGCGAAGCCGGCGATTCTTCCGTCGAATTCTTCTCCGATGCGTTCTTTCATGTAGATGGCGCGATAAACGTCTGCCACGTCGCGCTCGACCATCATGGCCCGCCGCTCCGCCTCACTGGCTTGGGCAGCGAAACGCTGCAGCCGCGGTCGCACGGAAGCCGAATCGAGGTGCTCGCCCCGTATCATGCTCCGGATGATTCGGTGGATCACCAAGTCCGGATAGCGGCGAATGGGAGAGGTGAAGTGCAAGTAATCCTTTGCAGCGAGCGCGAAGTGCCCCGCCGTCGGATCGGTGTCGTAGACGGCCTGCTGCATCGCTCGGAGCAAGAGATAACGCAGCAGGGGCGCTTCGGGCGTCCCCTCGATCCTCCGCAAGAATCGTGCGAGCTGCTTGGGCGTCGTGGCAGCCTCTTCGTCGAGCTCGTAGCCAAACGACTTGGCTACCTGACAGAACATGGAGATACGCTCTGGATCGGGCTTGCCGTGCACGCGAAAAACGCCCGGCGCAGCGTGGCGTTTGATGTGCGACGCAACGGTCTCGTTGGTCACCAGCATCATGTCTTCGACGATTCGATAGGCCTGTCGAATGCCGGGATCCTTGCGCGATTGAACGATTTCTTTGGGCTCTCCGTGATCGTCCAATACGACTTTCGCTTCGGGAAGATCGAAATCGAGAGCGCCACGCTTGATCCGGCGCTGTCGCAGGCGCCGCGACAAGTCGAGGAGAATCCTTAGAGTCTCGACTCGCTTCTCGGCGGCTGGCTGATGCGGCCCGTGCTTGGTCAAACGGAGGGCGCGCGCGACCCCGTCATAGGTCAGCTTTCCATGCGATCGCATCACCGCTTCGAAAATGCGATGCGACCGCACGAGACCCTTCTCGTCGATTTCCATCTCGACCGCCATGCATAGCCGGTCCCGATTTGGAACGAGCGAGGCCAGATTCGTCGAAAGCTCCGGTGGAAGCATCGGAATCGCGCGGTCCGGCAGGTACACGCTGGTGCCTCGAGTCGCCGCCTCACGATCCATCGCGCTGTCTTCGATGACGTAGTGGGAGACGTCGGCGATCGCCACGACGAGCTTGAAGCCGCTGCCGTGCCGCTCGACATGGATGGCATCATCGTGGTCCCGGGCGGTCTCGGGATCGATGGTCACGAGGTCGAGATTCCGCAGGTCTTCGCGATCCTTCATCGCATTCCGATCCACGCGCGGCGGAAGGGCCGCAGCCTCGAGCTCGACGTCGTAGGGGAATGGCTCGACGATTCCCTCGCGAATCTTGATCTTCTCGACTTCGACCCTGGCAATGCCCTGCGCTCCGAGCACCTCGATGACTTGAACCTCGGGACGATCCTCTCGGCGTTGTGGAAAGCCGACGATCTCAGCGAGAGCGACTTCACCCTTCTTGGCCGCTTTGGGCACCTTCCCAACGACACGCATCGGCGCCCGCAGTCGATCATCGTCTGGCTCGAAGATGAAACCGCGGCCCCTCGGATGCAGCGTCCCGGTGATCTCCTTTCGTCGGCGCTCCACGATTCCAACCACGTGTCCTTCGCGTCCTTTGGGCGAAGGGCGCGCCCGGATCTGAACCGTATCGCCGTGCAGCGACGGCCCGATGGCATCCGGGGGGATGAACACGTCCGGACCTCCGTCGTACACGTTCACGAAACCATAGCCTTGGCGCGTCATGGTGAGCCTGCCCTCGATCACCGGAGAAAGCGATGGGAGCGGCTCGATCGCCGCGCCTTCTCGCGCCTTGCGGCCGCGGCCTCGCGAGCTCTTGGCCTTGTCACGCCCGCGCTTCTTGCTCTTCGCCGCATCGAGGGCTCGAAAGCGCAGTCCGGGCATCTCGCGGACGAGATTGTCCTCGGCCAGTAGCAAGAGCCGCCGCACCACTTCTTCCTTCGCGCTGCGGGGTATGCCAAGGCGCCCGCAGAGCTCTCCCACGTGCATCGCCCGGGGCGCGTGGGAGCGGAGAATTCCGAGGATTTCGTCTGGATCGGGGAGTTGTTCTTTCATCGTTTTCATCGCAGGGCGTGCACGCCGCCGTCGTCGGACCCGAAGTAGAGCGTTCCATCGGATCCGATCTCCACGGTCGAGTCGACATCCTGCCCCACGTTGTATCGCCAGAGCACGGTACCATTCGGATCGATGCAATAGAGGAAATTGTCCTGTGATCCGACATAGATGCGGCCATCGGCATCGATGCGTGCCGATGCGCGCACACGCGCGCCCGTGGCTACCTTCCAGCGCAACGCCCCGGTCGACGAAATCGCATAGACATGGCCGTCGTACGACCCGACCACGATGGTGCCGTCGCGGCCAATTGCCGGGGTTGCGCGCACCTCGTCGCCAGTCTGAAACCGCCATACCACCCGGCCGGACGGGTCGACCTGAATGACTTCGCCTCGACCCGTACCCGCGTAGATGAGGCCTTCGTCGTCGACGGAGGCTGCGCCCTCGATTGCGCCGCCCAGGGCCACCTCCCATGCGATGTCGCCATCGGGTCGAAGGGCGATTAGAGATCCTTCCGTCGTCCCGATGATCACAACGCGTTGAGGGTGGATCACCGGAGCGCTACGAACGTGTTCTGCAGTCGGCTTGTGCCACTGCAAGCGCCCCAAGAGGTCGACCGCATAGGCTCCGTCGGCCACCACATAGACTCTTCCGTCGGGACCGAGCGTGGCCGATGCGTCGACGACGTCTTGGAGGGGAAGCTTCCAGCGAGGCTGGCCCTGAAGCGACAGAGAGACCAGCTCCTCGTTGTGGGTGCCGAATATCACCGAGCTACCCACAACGAGCGCGCTCGGATAGATCTTGTGGCCGGCCGAGTATCTCCATTTCAAGGAGCCATCTGGCTCGAGAGCGACGAACTGGCCGTCGAGAGAGCCGATGTAGATTGTGCCGTCATGCCCCACGACCGGTGAGGCGAACACACGCGCTCCGGTTTGATAGGTCCATACTGGGGAGGGAGCAGTCGATGGACCCCTGTTTTCGCTACGGCCTGTGTGCGCCGCATCTCCCATGAAGCCGTTCGCGCTACGCGGCGCGCCACGTGGGTGCTCGAGCGGGGCGCTTCGTGCTGGAGGCATTGCGAGCTCGGCCAAGACCTCTTCGACGAAGCGGCACCTGCCTTCGTGGCAGATTCGATCACCGCGGCACTCCGTGTCGGACATACAGGGAGTCGACGGCCGGGCCCTCGCTCCCGCGCAAGCGGCAACCACCAGCAGCGGTCCAAGCGCCAACATGAGTCGCGTGTGGGAGCGCAAGGCGCGCGGACTATACCATCGTGGATCCATGCTCACAGCGGACTGCCGCTACCAAGTCAGCAGTCGAATCTCATTCCCCTTCTGCACGGCGACTTTCTTGCCGTCTGGGCTGATAGCGAGGCCTCGAAGCTCCCCCGCCGCCGTATTCCAGCCCGATGGTCTGAGCCATAGCCCAGCGCCTCCTTTGCGCCAATCCCTCACCACGACCCCTTCGGGGTGCGGGATGACGTACCGCGAGCCATCGGGCGTCGCACGAGCGCCTCGGATGGGCGCTGGCAAAGGGCTGCTTGGGCTGAGCTCGATGGGGCTGCCTGCCGGCTTTGCAAGCTCGTTCAGGGGGATCACCCGAAGCAGGTCTCCGGACGCGGCCACCAATCCCTGGGGAGCCCAGCCGACCACGGCCCACTCGAAAACCGTGGCCGGTCGGTCGATTGGCGTCCTGCATGGCGTGCCGTCCGCGCGGGGCTGGATGAGCACGCGGTGCGACTGCTTCCCCCCAATGGGCCCCACCTCCGCTTCGAAGCCGGCGCAGGTGGCGCGAACCCCTCGAACCGCAAAGCGACTCTCCGGATCCCGCGCTGCAGGTTGGACCTGCGTCGCAGAAAGCCCCGTCTTCGTGCCGGAGCTCAGCTCGATCGCACGTGGCGCGCTGCCGTTTACGACGAGGGTATCGTCGTCGATGAATTGCAGGGAGACCGGAGCGCTCGAGGTGTCGAGCAAGCGCCAAGTCGCGCTCCCCGCGCTCGCCTTCGCCTTTCTCCATGCGTCTTGTACGAGCTCTCGCTCCTCGGGGGTGGGCTGAAGCGCCGTGTCCTCCCACCAACGCTGGAGCTCGAGGGCCCGCACGAAGGTTCCGCGTCGGATCGCCACGGCCATCGCGACCGACACCGCGCGCGCCGCCGCTCGGGATTGCTGGCATTGCAGTCCCTGCGTTCCCGAAAAACCCAGCCGCGCAGCGCCGCCTTCCCGACAGAGCGCAACGAATGCGTCGAGCACCTGAAGCGCCCGTTTCTCGGCGCTCGGGGCGTTCGAGCGCAGCGATGCCCATGCCTCTTCGGCAAGGGCGCTCAGCGTCCTTTCCGGCTCGGACGGATCCCTTGCGAACCCGCCAGGACGGTTCAACCAGGTCAGCGGAATGCCGATCTCGCCGATTTGGATGTCGGCAACGACGTCTTCGTAGCCGTCTTCATCGCGATCCTCGGCGTGTAGCTCGAGCTCGATCGGCGCCGAGGAGCGCTCGCTCGGCGGCAGAACCGTGATCCGCTCTCGCACGCGCGGCTGCGCCTCGATCGTCACGAGCCAGTGGTTCTCCCGCTTGCCGGTTTCACAAGCATGCTCGACTCGTATCGCTGCAAGAGAAGGGGATAGCTGGGTTGGTTCGGCGACAGGTTCCACACAATCACCCGGCACGAGAAACGAATCGATACGCCGGGCCGCGACGCTCAATCCTCTTGCATGGGCTGCGTGGAGCGCGACCTGTTGAGAATCGGCAGAGACGACCAGCGCGTCCAACGGATCGGTTCCGTCGAGGTCGACCTCGAGCGCGGCCAACGCATAGCCGGACTCGAGGACGAGAGCCGACTCACCAACGGGGACCTCCACCTGGTTCCGCTCGAAGCGCTTCCCCACGGGCAGCGCTGCAGGCGTCTCCTCTTGCTCGGGCTGCGCCTCCTGCTCCCCGACTGCTTCTGCGTCCTCCAGACCGAACGGAACCTGCTTGCGGCCCGGACAACCGACGAGCCACTGTCCCGCGCAGCAGATGATCAGCGCGGTAGCCCACCACTGCGATCGCCACGTGCTCATGGAGCTGAGTTAGCACGGGTCCGGACCGGCGGCTTCAAAAGCGTCAGAACGGCCCCGGTACGCAAATCGCAGCTCCCGCATCGACGGCGCAAGATGCGACGTCCGCTCCACACAGGTCTACCGCGCTGAGGCACCGAAAGCCGACCTGGCAGTCTTCGTCGAAGTCGCAAGGCTCGAAGCAGACGAGCGTATCGTCGATGCCCCCTGCGACGCTCGACGGATAGCAGCTTCCCCAACGGCCGACCCATGCTCTCGGACAATCCGGCGATAGCGCGCCTTGGGTGGCACATTCGAGCGTGCAGATCGCGTTGACGTAAGAGAAGCCGCCGAACTCCACGCTCAGCTCTTCGCAAAGGGTTGCAGTCTCCACGCAATCGAAGACGTCGAAACACGCATCATAGACCGGAATCAAGTACCCGGGGTCGTCGTCGGCGCAGCCGCTGAAGATCAGCGCGCCCAGCAATGCTCCCAGCACGGAACGAGCCATGCGCCTAGTTTAGCCACCGTGGCTCGTCGGTGCGACCGCCCTGCACCACGCCCAAAGACCCCCTTTTTTTGCGGGGCCGACGACGCCTCGTTGGAGGACGGCGCAACCACTCGATGAATGCCATGCCTCCTCCAATGGCCCCGATGTCGGCCGCCAGGGCAACGGAGTCACCGGAGGTGATGAACATCAAGGCGCTCAGTGCGAGCACCAGGTAGATGATGTGCACCGGCTTCATGTCGATGACGCCAAAGAAGCTCATCCGACCCTGTCCACGGTACGACCAAGCGAATGCCGCAATCGATCCGAGTAGAATTGCCTGCGCGCCGTAGAGTCGCGAGGGACTCGTGACGATCAGCCCGATGAACAACGCAAGCGCGGCCGAGGCGAGGGCGGTGACGATGCAGAGTTGGATGGTTCGCTTTTGCCCGAAGCGCAGCTCGAATGGGGCGAGCATCCACCAGAGGAACACGAGCGTGATCAGCATGGAGAACACGGCCTGCGGTCCCGTCGGGAATGCGAACACGTGGGTTGCGATCTGCCAGAGCGTGTGGACGCCCAAGCTCCGCGTGTCGAGCGCGAGCACGTCGAAGATTGGAACGCCTCCCCAATTCTGTAGGAGGATCTGTGCGATCCAGGTGCCGAACAACGCCACCAGCAGCTTCTTCACCAAAGGGGTGAGTGGGGGAAATCGAAACACGCTCTTTGCCTAGCTACCCGCGGGCCCGTCCGCAAGGGATCAGGGTTCGGGGCACTCGACACCCCCGTCTCCGGTCTGAAAGCGCACCGTGCCAACGTCCAAGAGCAATTGGGTGCCGCCGTCGACGGATTGAATGGCGTTCGCCTCGATTGGGGAGCAATCCACGACGAATTTGAGCTCGGTGGCTCGTCGAGTATCTGCCCGGAGCCGCCACATCGATCTCGGGTGACGATCATCGTGTCGATGTACGCCCCACCATCGATGACCGCGGCGTTGGGATCGCTCTGCGCATCGCATCGCAAGCTGAATTCGGGCGGGATCCAGAATTGCAGCTCCGGCTCGTCGATGATGGCGAGCTCGACCAGCCCGATGTTGCCGCAAGTCTCGGCGGTCGGGTTCTGTCCATCGACGAGCCAGCGGCCTCGGACGTGGACGTCGCAACCCGAAGGGTTGAAGCGCACGTCCTCCACGCACCCGCTCTCTAGCGCGCCCCCCATCAACGCCAACGCGACCACGAGCGTGCCAATCCTCATCTGCCGATAGCCTATCGCGCCGCAAAACGCAGTCAATTCGAGAGTTGACACGGGATTTTCCGTGCTTAGCTTGCTTACAACTCTGGAGCGGCAGTGGCGCGACGGCGCCGCGGCCGCCCATTCACGAGAGGCCTGCGGGTCGCAGGTCGAAGGAGGAGTACGTCATGTTGGCTCACTGGGATCCTTTCGAAGAAATGAACCGCCTCCATGACCACCTTTTCGGTGGCAGGCGGTTTACAAAGCAGCCATTTCGAATCGCGGTCGACATCCGGGAGGAAGGCGATGCCTTCTACGTCGATGCCGAGGTTCCTGGCGTCTCTGCCGAGGACATCAAGGTCGACGTCGAGAAGAACGTCCTCACCATCAGCGGCGAACGCAAGGTCGAAAAGGAGGAAACCGAGGGCAGCTATCGGCGCGTCGAGCGCCAGTACGGAAGCTTCTCGCGATCCTTCACGCTTCCCGAGACCGTCAATGCGGACGCAATCCACGCCGACCTCAAGAATGGCGTCCTGACGTTGCGACTTCCCAAGAAGGAAGCGCCAAAGCCGAGGGCCATTCCGGTCAACGCTCCTGCTCGCTGAGGTTGCGGTCCGATGGGCCGCCTCTGTCGGGGGTCGTGGTCGTCGCCCCGGCCGCCGGCGAGGGCGTCAGTTGAACACCTCGTCGAGGAGTAGCTCCTGCTCGAGCCTATGGGAAGCGCCAGAGCCGGTCGCGGGGCTGGCGCTTTCCGGGCGGGCGATGCACCGTAGCGTTCGACCACCACCGAGGATCTCGGGGAGCCGCGCTCGCATGAAGTACCAAGCTCCCATGTTCCACGGTTCCTCCTGCACCCAAACGAGGTCCACGTCGTCGTCGTAGGGAGCAAGACGCTCGACGAGCTCGCTCGCCCGAAGGGGATAGAGTTGCTCGATTCGTAAGATTCCGATGTCGTCCACCTCCTCGCGCTCCCGGCGCTCGAGGAGGTCGTAGTAGATCTTTCCGGTACACAGCAGGAGCCGCCGGACCTTGCTCGGATCGATGTCTGGATCGTCGGGGATGATTCGCTGAAAGGAGCCTTCGGCAAGCTCGTCGAGCGTGCTGATGGCGCGACGATGCCGGAGCAGGCTCTTCGGGCTCATGACGACGAGCGGCTTGCGCCAGGGGCGCAGCACCTGCCGTCGCAAGCAGTGGAACAACTGGGCAGGCGTCGTGAGGTTCACTACCTGCATGTTGTCTTCGGCGCACAGCATCAAGAAACGCTCGAGCCGGGCGCTCGAATGCTCCGGCCCTTGCCCCTCCATTCCGTGCGGAAGCAGCATGGCGAGGCCGCTCAGACGATGCCACTTGTCTTCGGACGATGAGATGAACTGATCGATGATTACCTGCGCGACGTTCGCGAAGTCGCCGAACTGCGCTTCCCAGCAAACCAGAGCATCTGGCGAGTCGAGCGAATAGCCCCACTCGAATCCGACGACGCCGACCTCTGAAAGAGGGCTGTCGTAGATTTCGAGCTGGGCTTGGTTCGGGCTGAGGTGACCAAGACGTGTGTATCGACGGCCCGTGTCCTTGTCGAAGATCACCGCGTGGCGGTGGCTGAAGGTGCCGCGGCGAACATCTTGCCCCGTGAGCCTGCACCGAACTCCTTCGAGCAGGAGACTCGCACACGCCAGATTCTCGCCCGTGCCCCAATCGACTCCTTCGCCGGTCTCCATGACCTTGCGCTGCTTGTCGAGCACGAAGCGTTCGATTCGAGGGTGAGGAGTGAACCAGTCCGGGTACGTCGTCAGCGCTTCGAGCGCCTCGACGAGCTTCTCGCGTGGGAAGCGGGTGTCCGCGTCGGGGACGTCGAGATCACGCCCTCCTCGGTACTCGGTCCAAAGCCCCTGCATCGACGCGGGGATGAGATGATAGCTTCCGTTCTTCCGAGTATCCTCGAGAGCCTTCTCGAGCTCCTCCTGCCGCCGGGCCTTGATCTCTTCGGCTTGCTGCGAGGTAATCTTGCCGGCTTTGATCAACTTCTCGACGTACACCTCCCGGACGGTCTTCTTGCGATCGATTGCAGCGTACATCCTGGGTTGCGTGAAGCGGGGCTCGTCGCCTTCGTTGTGTCCGTACTTACGGTAGCAGAACAGATCCAGGACCACGTCCCCGTGAAACCGTTGCCGGTAGTCGGTCGCCAGCGTGACGGCCTGCGCGACGGCTTCCGGGTCCTCGCCGTTCACGTGGAACACGGGGCAGCGCAACATCCGGGTGATGTCGGTGCAGTAGGCGGTTGAACGCGCGTCCTCGGGGTCGGTGGTGAAGCCGACTTGATTGTTGATGACGACGTGAATGGTACCGCCGGTTTCGTACGCCCGCAGCCTGCTCAGATTCAAGGTCTCCGCGACGACACCTTGTCCAACGAAGGCCGCGTCGCCGTGAATCAGAAGTGGCAACACCGTTACGCGTTCCGTGTCGCCTTTGCGGTCTTGCTTTGCGCGCACCCGCCCCTCCACCACGGGATTGACGAACTCCAGATGACTCGGGTTGAACGCGAGGGTCATGTGGACGCTCTTTCTGCTGGCGGTCTTGCGATCGATTGAGTATCCGAGGTGGTACTTGACGTCGCCGCGGCCGACGTACTTCTCGGGATCGTCGTCCTCGAAACCCGCGAAGATTTGCCGGACGTTCATCTCCATGATGTTGACCATCACGTTGAGTCGGCCTCGGTGCGCCATGCCGATGACGATCTCCTCCACACCCAGCTCTGCGGCGCGCTCGGTCAGGATGTCGAGCATCGGGATGACGCTTTCCCCGCCCTCGAGCGAAAAACGCTTGGCTCCGGTGTATTTGGTGTGGAGAAACTGCTCGAAGATCTCGGCATCCGAGAGCTTGGTCAGGATGCGAACCTGTTGCTCCCGGCTTAGATCGATGTGGTTTCCGGTGAGCTCCATCCGGTCGCGAAGCCAATCGCGCGCTTCACGATCCTCCAAGGACGTGTACTCGACGCCAATCGTTCGAGCGTAGGTGTCTTTGAGACGGGCGACGATAGAGCGGAGCGACTCGGTGGGCGGACCCGCGAAATCGCCGGTCGAGAAGATCGTGTCCGGATCCACGTGTCCGAGGCCGTAGCGCTTCAGCACGAATTCATCCTCGGGCGGTTTACGACTGAGACCGAGCGGATCGAGGTCGGCGAACAGATGCCCGCGCACGCGGTATGCGTTGATCAGCGCCGACAGCCGTGCTTGCAGCTCACTGGCGAGCAGCGCCTCCGAAGACGGAGGAAACGAGGTACGTCCTCCCTCCAGGGCCTCTTTCCCGAGCATCGGCGCCAGCGCGGTTTCCGCGGTGGGAGGCAAGAACACCGAGTCGCGGGGCGCGCCGTTTCCCTCCGATGGCGTCGTGGCCGGGCTCAACATGCCCGAGGAGGTCACGGGCGCGATGATCGTGCCCGCGCTCGAGATCTGAGGCCATTCGGCAGGCGTGAGACCTTCGAAGTACTTGCGCCACGCCTCGTCGACGGCGAGGGGGTTATCCACCCACTTGAGAAACTGCTCCTCGACCAGTCCTTGGTTTACGCCGAAATCTACGGTCATCTCCGACTTATGGCTCCAATAGCCCCGGTCGCCAGGGTAGCCTAACTGGTTCGGCCGCAAGGTGCTAGCGAGTGGGCTGGTTGAAGGCAGAGAGCTGCCTCATGATCGCCATGATGTCCAGGGTCTTCATCATTCTATCCGGTTTGCTCGGCCTCACTGCCGTTGCGCTGGGTGCATTTGGAGCGCATGGCTTGCGTTCTTGGCTCGGGGCCCAGGCCGACGGAGCCAAACGTCTGGAATGGTGGAATACGGCCGCCCACTATCATTTGAGCCATGCGTTGGCGTTGGCATTGGCGGCTTGGCTGGTCCATCGCGGCGCGGGCACCTCGGCTTTGGTTGCGGGCTGGTCCTTCGTGCTCGGCGTCGCGCTGTTCAGCGGTAGCCTCTACGCCATGACGATCACCGGGCAGGCCAGGCTCGGCGCGATCACGCCGCTCGGTGGCACTCTCTTCTTGGTGGGCTGGGGCGCGATCGTGCTGGCGGGTGCTCGCCTCGGCGCGGGCTAGCGCTGCTGTTGTTGTTGAGCCTTGATCTGATCCTGCAGCTGCTTCATGACTTCGGGCGGCAGTTGCGGCGGTGGCTCCCGACCTTGCGCAGGGCTCGGCGGAGAAGCGGCGGTTTCCTTCTCTTCGGTCACCTCGAGTGCGTTCGCATCGGGATGCAGGCGATCGGCCATGTATTTGGAGATGACGTAGATGGTGGGGTCGTCCCTTCGCCGGAGATAGTGCTCCGATCCGTCGTCCGTCGCGTCGCCAAGCTCCAACACGATGGGTTGCGACTCGTCCTTCAGGTTGATGGTGACCTCGGCCGTCGGCTCGGTGAGCCCAGCTCTCGCTGCGGAGACGTCCTCGGGTGCGAAATCCGATGCGGTCAACCGAGCCGCCATGGACACGAGGCTGCTGACCTTCTGCGGATCCAGCTTTTGCAGCGTCTTGGGCGCGTCCACGGCTTTCCAGCCGTCCTGCTCCCGCTCGAGCTCGAACGTTCCATTCTTGCTGCGGACGCGGATCGACTGGACGTCTGCCGATTCGACGCTCACGACCTTGCGGTTTCGCCATGCCTTGAGCTCCCGGTCGAACGCGTAGCGAAGCGAGCCGCTCGCGCCGAACACTTGTTCGCGGTCACCGACTCGGAGCATGGTCATTCCGTTGGCGTATTTCCCTATTTTGAGATCGGCGAGCGTTTTATCACCCGATTTGGCCACGACCTGCACGGCGTTCGCATCGTCGACCTGGAGGCGAGCGTAATTCTGGGGTTGGCTCGCCACCAAACGCGCAATCTTGAGGTCTGCCAGGCGGCTCAAGGCAGACTCCACGTTGCTCTGATCCGCAGGCGCGTCCAGTGGTGACGTGACCCGCCATTGTCCGTCGACTTGGGACAGCACGACGCGCTCGTCGTTGGAGCGCGTGATCTCCAGCGTAGTGATGGAGTCTTTGTCGAGCTCGACGGAGGGGAGGGCCTCATCCGTCTCGGGTTGCCGGCTCCGGCGATTCACCGACCAGAGGGTCAGGGCTAGAAGCACGAAGAAAGCCACCGCTCCGATCGCGACACGGTTCTTTCGCCATTCCATCTCTTCGTCCTCTTGCTTAGATTTTGAGGGTCTGCTTCTTCTTGGTTCGCTGCCGCCAACGAAAAAGCCCGAACAGCGCAACCAGAAGCGGAATCCCGAGTGTGTTGAGCCAACGATAGGCGAGCTTCTTGGCGTTCCACGATTCGATGGCTGCCTTACGCTCGGCCAACGCCGACTCGACGCCCTGCTCGTCACCTTGCTCGGCGGCCGCGAGAGCGGTGTCTTCGGCCGCGAGCACGGAATCAGGGATGTCGAGAGCCGGCTCCTCGATGGTCTTGGCGCGAATCGCGATCAAATCGGAATCCGCCGCAAGCCAATCGACGGCGTTGAGGGCCAGCGCCAACGCAGCATTCATTTGGACCTCGCCCTGAGGCGGTCGCGGCGGAAGGAACGTGTCCTCGAGGAAGGTGCTGGTTCCTACGACCAACACGCGCACGTCACGTTCGGCGAGGGGCGGAGTCTGAATTGCGCTTGCCTCTTCGTTGATGGGCGCCGCGTACGCGGACGGCAACTTCCCTTCGATGGCAACCATCAGATCGAAGGGACCGGCTTCCGCGCTCATTTCCCAATCGCTCGGATTTCGCGGCTCTAGGGAGATGGTGGGCCCCGACATGGTCCAAGAATCCTCGGACGAACGTGCAAGCACGGTCAGCGAGGTTGCCTCTGGGGCATCACCCAGCTCGAGTGGTGCAACGAACGGCAGCATCGGTGATGCCAACCGGAACATGACCGGATGCCCGAGCTGCTCTTGGTCCAACTGAAGAACGGGAATTGGCGGGTAGGGAACGAGCACTTGCAACCCGAGCGGGCCCCGCATCGGCGCGCGGCTGCACTGGGCGTCGGCGACCACCTTGGAGCTCATTCGCACGCCCCAAGGGCCGAGAAGCCCATCGAGACGCGAGCTCACGGGTCGCGCAGATGGACCCAGGCCGCCGGCGAGGTCGATCGCGAGGGCTCCACCGAACACCCCGAGAGAGCCGCCGCGCATCACGTATTGGTCGATTCGACGGAGCTCTTCGTCGCTGAAAGCCTCGGTTGGACCGATCACGAGCAGAGCTGCCAATCCCGGATCGATTTCCTGCGATGCGTCTACTTCGCGGACCTCGTAGAGCTTGAGCACCGATGCCAGGCTGGCGAGCCCTTGCTCGAGCGACGGGCTTCCATGGCCGCCGACCACGCCGATTGGCTTGCGCTCTCCGACGAGCTCTTTGATGGCCGTGGTGATCGCGTACTCGAGCCCCGTGGTGTCCTGAATGACGGGGATCGTCTTTTTCTCGTCGAGATAGCGCAGCACCATCCCGCGATAGCCCTCCACTACCGCGACCTGATCTTCCTCGATCTTCTGATGTGCCACTGGTTGCACCCCATCCGCGCGCGCGGACTGCTGCGACTCCGGGTCGTCGGGATTGACGAAGCGAACGTCGATCTTCCCGTTGGATGCGGCCGCGTACTCCGACAGAAGGTCGCGCACCTGCCGTTCTGTGGCGTTGAAGGGCGGCGGGAGATTCTCCGTGAAGTACGCGGTGATCTCGAGACGATCGTCGAGGCTTGCCGCCAGCCGTTCGGATCCTTCGGCCAGAGAAAATAGGCGATTCTGGGTCAGATCGATGCGTGGTGTGCGGAAGTAAGCCGCCAGCACGTTGAGGAGAACGAGGATGCCGCCCACGAAAAGGAGGAACACCAGAGATTCGCTAGCGGCGCGCTTCTGAATTTTCGATGACATCGACTAGCTCCAACGTCGTGATTCGAGCGCCCTGAAAGCGACGGCCAATGCGAACAAGGTCACGGAAAAGAAGAACAGCAAATCGCGCAAGTCGATCACGCCGCGCGCCATGCTCTGGAAGTGGTAGTCGAACGACATCCACTCGAGCGCCGACGCCGCACCGGAGGGAAGTAGCGCCAACAGCTTGTCGAGCACCCAGAAGAAGACGCTCAAGGTCAGTGCGACGAACAACGCGATCAGCTGGTTGGACGTCCAACTGGATGCCATCAGCCCGAGGGCGAGAACCGCCGAGCCCTGGAGGAACAGCCCCAGATAGCCGCTCCACACGGGGCCCCAATCGAGGTCGCCGAGCGTGGAGACGCTGATCGGGTAGGGGACCGTCAATACCAAGAGGATCGAATAGAGCCCCAGAACTCCGAAGAACTTGCCCACGATGACCTGGGCCTCGGTGACCGGCATGGTGATCAAGAGCTCGATGGTGCCAGTGCGCTTTTCCTCTGCAAGCAGTCCCATCGTGAGCGCCGGCAGCGCAAAGACGAGGATGAGGCTGAGCCAGCGAAACATCTCGCGAGCGCTTGCGCGACCGAAGAGGAAGAACGTCTTCCAGAAGAAGAACCCCAGCGTCAGCATGACGATGCAGATGACGATGTATGCGACGGGTCCGTTGAAGTAGCTGCGAAATTGCCTTCCGCCAATGGTGAGGATGTTTCTCATCGTTACGCCCCCGCCTTCGTGGTGAGCTGTCTGAAGATGTCCTCGAGGTTCTCACCACGTTGCTCGAGACCTAGAAGAACGAGATCGGCCGACACTGCGGCACGAAAGATGTCGGCGCGCAGGTCATCGTTTCCTTTCGGCACCACTTCGACGATCAGCTCGCCGGCGGAAGAGGCGGCCACTTCGGTGACCGTCTGTGCATTGCCCACCGAGGAGAACACGGCTCGCACATCTGCTGCACTGTGGTCGTCCTTTCGAAGAGTGACCACGAACCGGGGCTTCCCGGCGCGGGCCGCGAGGTCATCGGGAGTGTCGTCTGCGACGAGACGCCCTTCGGAAATGATCAGAACCCGACTGCAGGTCACCTGGACCTCCGCCAGGTTGTGTGTCGACAAGATGACCGTACGTTCGCGACCGATCTCGCGGATGAGCTCTCGAATCTCGGCAGCTTGGTTCGGATCGAGACCGCTCATCGGCTCGTCCAGTATCAGAACGGGCGGCTCGTGTATCAGCGCTTGCGCAAGGCCCACACGCTGGCGGAAGCCTTTCGACAGCTCTCCGATGCTCTTGCCGACTACGTCGCCGAGGGACGTCTCCTCGACGACTTTGCGAAGCCCTGCTTGAAGCTCGGACCCCCTGAGACCCCGCATCTTGCCGGCGAACTCGAGGTACTCGAGCACCAGCATCTCCGTGTACAAGGGAGTGTTCTCAGGCAGATATCCGATTGCCCTGCGCACGGCGATGGGGTCTTCGAAGATATCTGCGCCCGCTACCCGCGCGGTCCCGCCGGAAGGCGCGATGAAGCAGGTCAGAATCTTCATCGTGGTGGTCTTGCCGGCGCCATTCGGCCCCAAGAAGCCGACGACCTCTCCCCGATTGACCCGAAACGTGGCGTTCTGTAGGGCGGCGACCGTTCCGTAGTGCTTGGTCAAGTCCCGCGCCTCGATCATCACATCGCTCATATGCTCCCTCGCGTGTGATCCATTGGCGAAAATGCAGGGCTGGCGGAGGTTAGCCCCGCCCCTAAGCCTGTCAAGACACTCCCGGGCCCGTAAACGGCGATGCCTGCAGCGTTATTCCCTCAGATCCCCATCAGAGCCCTAGGCCGCGGAATCACCCGGTGTTTCGCTTGTTTCAGCTCATGAGGTCCCGTGTCACGATCGTACGCATGAAGCCCTCGGAGGAACTCCTGACGTCCATCCGCCCCGCTTGGCGGCGCGTGCGCGCGGTGGCCCGCCGCCTTGCCGCTGTGTGGCCGCTGACTCCGCTCGGAATGGCGCTTTTTGCGGTCGCATCCATCGCCTTGTTCATCTACGGCTTCGACAAGCTCGACCTCGTGCTGTTGGTTCTGGGCTACGGAGGGATCGGCCTCCTGGTGCTCTCGACTCTGGTCGTCCTCGGGAGCGCGCTCGGGCTCCGACTCTGGCTCCGGCGCGCCCCGATTCGCTGGTTCACCCATACGTTCGAGACGGGCGCTCCGCTGCCTACCGGATTTTCGCTGCCTTCACTCTGGTGGCTCCCCATGGCGCAGCTCCGCTGGACGTGGGTCTTTCCCCCTGCGGCCGCGCCCGAACGTAGCCCCGAGCGAGGCCGTCTTCGGGAACGAGTGAGCTTCGCAAAGCGAGGCATCTTCGAGTCCGTGAGGCGCCGTATCGTCGTGCAGGACGCGTTCGGGTTGTCGCGGATCGCGTTCGAGCACCGTCAGGAAGGCCCCCTCGAGGTGCTGCCTCATCTCGGCGGCATGAGGCGCTTGCCGGTGCTCACCTCCTTGACGGGAGGCGACGAGTATCCACATCCCATGGGCCTCGAGGACGGCGATCGAGTGGAGCTCCGAAGATATGTCCCGGGAGATTCCGCGCGCTTCATTCATTGGAAGGTATTCGGCCGCACGCGCAAGCTGATGGTGCGCATGCCCGAACGTTCGTTGAGCCGCGCCCGCAAGACCCTCGCATACTTGGTCGCCGGCCCGCACGACGAGGCCTCGGCGGCCGCGGCGCGGGCCGCCATCGAGGAAGAAGCGCTTGGCATCGATTGGAAGTTCGGAGCCGACGGAGCACCGAGCGCCACCTCGGATCGCTCGGACGCGATCCACAAGATCATGACCTCGTCGGGCTTCGCGGGGCCGAGCGGATGCGGGCTCGGACGTTTTCTCGCAGAGGTCGATCCGCAGGGGCCGGCTGCGCTGGTGGTGTTCGCGCCGCCGACCATGGGACCGTGGCTCGACGAGCTGCGTTCGGTGACGATGCGGCGGTACGGTCGTGTGCGAGTCGTGATCGCCGTCGATGCCGTTCACGAGCCCCACCAGCAACCACGCTGGAGGCGCTTGTTGCTCAAACCGGCGCGGGCGCCAGGCGTGGGGCGCGACGACCTCGAGCGCGTTGGGCGTGCGTTGAGCCAACTGCGCTGTGAGGTGGTGATCATCGATCGCGTGAGCGGACGAGTGCTTGGCGATGGCGTGCACGTGACCTCAGCGGAACGGAGGGCGGCATGAGGGAGCGTGCGCGATCAGCACCCCTCGGCGTGGCCGGCGCGCTCGCAGAGCTTGGGCGATCGATGATTCACGGCTTGGCGTGGAGCGTGCTCGTGGCCACCACGGCGCCCTCGGGCTCCGCGCTCGCCGCGTTTCTGGGAGGCGTCGTCGGCTGTCTGGTCGGAGCCAGAGTCGGACGGTCTCGCCTTCGCACCTTCGTGCTCCTGGCTGGCGCCGTCTCGTCGATCTTCGTCGTGGCTTGGCTGCACTCCATGGCCACACGAGGCTCTCTCTTGGCCGCCACCCTCGGTCCCGTTGGCGCGCTCAGGTTGGCGAGCACGCTCACCGCGCTGGCCGTCGCCGCGGTCGCCAGCGCCGCGGTGCGAGCGCTATCCACACGACGCGCGACCTTCGCCGTCCTCGAGTTGCTGCTGGTCGCTGCGGCGTTCGCGCAGCTCCTGATCCCGCATCGGCACGGCGCGATCAATCGACCGTTCTATCTTGCCGATTGGGTCATCGCGCTCGGCTGGGACCCGACCTGGCTCTTTCTATTCATGGGCGGCACCGCCACGGTGTTGGGCTTGGTTCTGCTGCTCCGCGAGCAGCGCTTCGGCCGGGCGGTGCTCAATCTCGGAGTCATCGGTCTGCTCTTGGGGTTGATCGTGGTGGCGACCCCCATGATCGGCATGCCACCTCCTCCAGAGGGAGGCAGCGGGCTCGGTCTTCGCCCGAGCGAATCCGAAGACACAGACGCCGAGGGACGAGGAGGGGACCGCGGCGGAGCCGCGAACAGCGAGCTCGAGTTCCGGAACAAGTACGACAGGGGCGGGGAGCGGGTTCCTGTCGCGGTCGTCCTCTTCCACGACGACTACTCGCCTCCGAGCGGCGTCTACTACTTTCGACAGGGCGCCTTCAGTCAGTACAACGGCCGAAAGCTGGTCGTGTCGGGCCGTAGCGACATCGACCGGGATCTGATCCCGTACTTCCCGACCCGGTCGATACGGATCGGGGAAGCCCCCGCGATGAACGAGAATCGCGGTCCGCTCGAGACCACCGTCGCCCTCATGGCCGATCATACTCAGCCTTTCGCGCTCGAAGCGCCCGTCGAGGTGGAGCCACTACAAAACCCATCCCCGAACCGATTCCGTCGCGTCTACAAGGCGGTTTCTGGAGTCTTGACCGCTGACTACTCTGCGATTCTCGATGCGACCCTCGGCTCGACGACGTGGTCCAAGGAGCAGTGGGCACACTACACGGAGACGCCGCCCGATCCGCGGTATGCGGAGCTCGCAGCGCGCATCGTCTCGTCGCTGCCCGACGAGCTTCGAGACAATCCCATCGCCCAAGCTTTCGCCGTCACGGCGTGGCTCGGTCAGGAGGGCATCTACAGCCTGAAGAACGAGCACAGCGGCGCGGCCGACCCGACCGCGAGCTTCTTGTTCGGCGATCTGACCGGCTATTGCGTTCACTTCTCCCACGCCGCGACCTACCTGATGCGAAGTCTCGGCATTCCTGCCCGAGTGGCCACCGGCTATGCGATCAGCGAGTCCGCGCGCCAGGGCGGATCGTCGCTCCTCCTGTCTGGCGGGGCCTCGCACGCCTGGCCCGAGGTGTTCGTCGATGGCTTCGGATGGGTGGTGATGGACGTATACCCGGAGCGTGCGCTCGATCCTCCCGAGCAGCCGATGGACGCCGATCTGCAGCGCCTCCTCGGTGAGCTCGCCCGAGGCGCTTCCCCGATCCCGTTGTCGGCGACCGACATTCCCCGCATCAAGGAGATGGCGCGACGGGTGACCTTCACCGCGGGAGCCTGGCTTTTGTTTCTCCTCGCGAGCATTCTGGTGGCTCTCTACGTGGTGAAGCTCTGGCGCAGGATGGCGCCGTCTTTTGCCGTGGCCGAGTCTCTTCCCCGCCTCGTGTATCGAGCCGAGCTCGATCGCATCGGGGAGGTGGCCATCCGGCGGCGCGAGGGCGAATCCCGTGAATCCTTCGCGATTCGGATTCGCGACCAGCTACCTTCGTTTCAACGGCTGACGAACGCCCACATCGCGGCGGCCTTCGGCGGCTATCAGCCGCCCCCGGGTGAATTGAAAGACGATGCAGCAGCCGTGCGCCGCGACGTGCGCGCCGGGTTTCCGCTTCGGAAGCGATTTTTGGGCCTGATCACCCCGTGGTCTTGGTTGCGGTCAAAATGATGCCATTCTTGAGACCTGGAGCCGAAATGCAGCAAGCGATCCAATCATCCACCGAAGACAACCTAGCGGCCGCGCGCGAAGTCGCCGAGCGGCTGGGCGCGCGCCTCAAGGGAGCCGTTCGGGGCAGAGACGACGTGGTCGAGCTGGTTTTGATCGCATTGCTTGCCGACGGGCACGTGCTTCTCGAGGACTATCCGGGATCGGGGAAGACCACGCTTGCGCGCGCGCTCGGCAACGCTCTGGCGGAAGGCGGGGGTATTTCGGGCGTGTCGGCGTTTCGCCGGATCCAGTTCACCCCGGACCTCCTGCCGAGCGACATCACGGGGACCAACATCTTCGACGTCGAGACCAGCCGATTCGCCTTTCGACGAGGCCCCGTCTTCGCACACATCGTCTTGGCCGACGAGATCAACCGGACCTCTCCGAAGGTCCAGGCCGCCATGCTGGAGGCCATGGCCGAAAAGCAGGTGACGGTGGACAACCAGTCCTATCCCCTGGACGACCTCTTCTTCGTCATTGCAACGCAGAACCCTCTGGACCTCGCCGGCACCTACCCGCTGCCCACACCCCAGCTCGATCGCTTCCTGTTCAAGATCGAGATGAAGCACATTGCTCGGGCTGCCGAGCTCGAGGTGCTCGATCAGTATCCACGCGCGAGCCTCGATGTGGCTCGCGATTACCCGGGCGTAACCAGAGACGAGATCCTGGAGGCCCGCCGGCAAACTCGGGGCGCCGTCCACGTGGCCCCGGTCGTCAAGGAAGCCTTGGTCGACCTCGCGCGCCTCCTGCGGAGCGACTCTCGCATCTTGCAAGGCGCCTCGACGCGCGCCCTGGTGCTGATGCTGCCTGCGCTGCAGGCGAGGGCGCTCATGCACGGCCGCGATTTCGTCGCGCCGGAGGACATCGAGGCGTTGGCGCCCTACGTGTTCAAGCATCGGCTCGAGTGTGCTCCTGGTGTCGAAGACGTCGACACGCTGATCGCCGAGGCAACGGCCGTGGAGATCGAAAAGCTGGCGCGGGCGAGCTTGCGACGTAGTTGACGATGACTCGCCGATTCACAGCTGTCTTGGCGGCCGTTCTCGCGACCGCTTCGGTCTGCGCGTCACTTGCAGCGGCAGACGAGATGATCGAGCCCATTCTACTCGAAGGGGAGGACGCCCCGGTCGAGGAGCTCGCGCTATGGGAGCTAATCGAGCGGGAGCGGTACGTCAGGGCGCGAGAGGAGGCCGAGAAGTACCTCGAGGAGCACCCGAGCTCGTACGTGGCGCATCTCGTGCTCGGAGTCGCTCAACACTACGGCGAGGCGAACTTCCCCAAGGCGCTCTTTCACGAAACGCGTGCCTTGCAGCTCTTCGAAGCTCGCGAGGGGGTCCGCCCCACGCAGAGCCAACCCTGGCGTTGGCATGCACGCATCCTGATCTCCCTCACACGTGCGCACGGCGATCTCGAGCACTACGACGAGCAGCTCGCATTCATGTATCGCTACAACGAGCTCTATACACCTCAGCTGAAGGCCGAGCTCGCATGGCCGCTGATGAAGAAGCGCCAGTTCGACGAGGCCAGGCGAGCGGCTGAAGAAGGGCTGGCCACGGGCGATCCATACCAGATCGAACGCGCCAAGAACGCGCTTTGTGCCATCGAGTTCGAAGCAGGTGACGACGAGAAGAGCTACGAGGTCTGCGCCGAAGCCGTCGAGTATGGGCGGTCCCACTTCGGGAGCGCCACGGCGGTCGATCTCGGAAACTATGCCGAAGCCGCTCGGTCCGTATTTCGCTTCGACGAAGCCGAGGGCCTGCTGGTCGAGGCATCGAAAGGCGGCCTCTCATGGTACGGCAATCCCTGGCTCGAGCTCGCCGACCTCTACATGCGCGCGGGCCGGTTCGCCGAGGCCCTTTCCGCACTCCGCGAGGTGCCCCGTCATCGGGCCGCGAGGCCTGCGCACGTGCGGGATTCGGACCGGAACGAGGCGCGCCGCTCCTTGGCCGCGTTCCTTTTGCTCATGGGCCGACCGGATGAAGCGCTTCGAATCACGGGCAAGGCTTCGGTCTTGCCAGACCGGCGCGCCCACAACAGCCGCGACCCGCTTCAGGATCGGAGCATCGTGGCCCTTCTCGATCGGCAAGCCCGGCTGACCCTGGCCGAGATGACCGTGGAGCGTGCGGTGACCGAGCCTTTCTACGGACGCTGGTGGGCGCACGCGAAGGGACTTCGGTTGCGTTTCGAAGCTTGGCTGAGCGGAAGGCAGGCCGCGCGCTTCTTGAACGACGGAAGCCGCCTCGTGGGGACGTTCGCCATCGGCACGGCCCGCAGCGCCGTGATGCCGCCTTGGCTGTTGGGAGAGCTCGTCAGGGCGCTCGGGCCAGGGGTGGTGCGCGCAGCCGTTGCGGAGGTCGCCAGCGAGGACACGCGCGAAGGCGCCGCGCCCTACTACGACGCCGTGCTCGCCGAAGTGGGGCTTGCGCAGCGCGAGTACGACGAAGCAATCGAGCACGCCCGTCGAGCGCTCGAAGGGCTACAGCCCGGAGATGCGCTTCTCGCAGAGCGCGTTCGGGCGGTGCTCGGGAAGTCGCTTTCGGATCCGCGCCAGGCCACCGCTCTGTACGAGGAGGTGCTCGGGACCGACCCAGGGCTCTTTCGCCGCTTGGGCTGGGCGCTGCCAGTGGAGGTGCAGGCGAGCAGCGCGGAAATCGATCGCGCCCTTGCCAAAGCCGTCATGCGCTCGCCCCGATTCACGAGGTCGAGCGATGGGCTTCAGATTCGCGTCGATGGGGGCCGGATCTGCCTTTATGGGAGGACCGGTGCTTCCTGGGGCTGTAGCGAGGCGGAGCTCGAAGAGGACGAAACCGGGCGCAGCCACATGCAGCGCATCGTCGATTCCTTCCATGAGGAAATCTTCTCGCCACGCGTGGACTTGAGCCGAATCGACATCAATTCGCTGGACGGCTCCAATCGCGTCACCAGGAACCCGCTCGATATGCTGCTTGCCCCGTGAGGGAGACCCTTCCGCCTGGTCTGGGTGTTGGGACTGTGTCTTACTGCGGCGCGTGAATACCAGGGTTCGACTCGGGCTGCTGGCTGTTTTCCTGATCGGGGTCTACCTGATCGGCCGCGTCACCGGGCTCACGGATCAGTTGACGGTCGACGGCATTCGCCAATCGATGCGAGACGCCGGAATCGGCGGGTTCGTCGTATTCGTCGTGACCTTCTGCGTAGGTCAGCTGCTCTACATCCCGGGCTTCGTGTTCGTGATGGTGTCCGGTCTCGCCTACGGTCCGGTTTGGGGCTCCATTGCTTCGGTGATCGCGGCGACGATCTCGGTGGCCGTTTCTTTCGTCATCGTCCGCACCATCGGCGGTCAACCGCTCAAACACATCAGCATCAAGAGACCCTTTCTGCAAAGGCCGCTCGACCGCCTAGAGCAGCAACCGATCCGATCCATGATCGTGATCCGTCTTTTCCTCTGGGCCATCCCGCCGGTGAACTTCACTTTGGCCATGTCCGGCGTCACTTTTCGCGATTACATGATCGCAGCCGTCATCGGAATGACGCCGCCATTCGTGGCCCTCTCGGTCGCGGCGGGCCTGGGGTTCGATTTGCTCTGAATGCAGTACCGCTGATGAGGCAGCGCTACTTTCGCCTCGTGAGCGGAATGCTGGTATCGGGCACCGTTTCGTCCGCCCCGCCCGCCCGCGCCAATGCTTCTTGTGCTGCAAATGGCTTGGTCGCAGGCTCGCTCGCACGCGTCCTGGTCTGCTCGCGCGCCCAACGCACACTTTGCGCCATCACGTGCGCGTCGGTGACCTCCTCGGTTTTCCTCAATAGCGCGGCCAGATCACGAGCCATGTCGCGGCTCGAGCGGTAGCGTTCCGCGGGTTCGCGTCGAAGGGCTTTGCGAAGGATTTCCAAAAGACGTTCGGGCAGGTCGTCTCGAAACTCCGAGAGGTCGGGGATTTCCATGTTGCGGATGGTAACGACCACCTTCAGCGGATCTTTGCCCTTGAAGAGCTTCTCGCCAGCCAACACCTCCCACAAGACCACACCCACGCTGAAGACGTCGGTCTGTGCGCTAGGCTCCGCTTCGTAAGTCAGCTCGGGCGCCATGTAAGAAAGCTTGCCTTTGACGAACCCTGGCTTCGTGATCGAGCTTCGGTCCATCGCTTTGGCCAGCCCGAAGTCGGTCAGCTTCACGACGCCACAGTTGCTCACCATCACGTTCTGGGGCGTCACGTCACGATGAAAGATGGGCGCGGGGCGACCGTCTGCGTCCATGTGCTCGTGAGCCGCATGAAGCGCATTGAGGACCTCGATTCCGATCGCCGCCGTGAGATTCCATGGCGTGTGGTTTCCGTGCGCGTGGTACCCTTCGCGCCACTCGGAAAGCGTGAGCCCGTCGACCCATTCGAGAACGAGGTAGTACTCTCCGGTCTGGTCCCGGTCGAAGTCGTGGATCTGCGCGATGTTCGGGTGATCGAGCTCCGATACCACCCGGGCTTCTTCCACGAACATCTTCAGAAACTCGGGATTCTGACTCAGCGGCGCGAGGACCCGCTTGATGGCGACCGGACGGGCAAAGCCGGCGGCGCCGTGGGTTCGGCCACGGTACACCTTCGCCATGCCGCCTTCTCCGGCCAGCTCCAAGACCTCGTATTTGCCTCCGAGCAGCTCCACCATGTGGCTGACGCTTCAGCCTTCGTTTGCAGAAAGCACGGCGTCCAACTCACCATTCTCGTACATCTCGCGGACGATGTCACAGCCCCCTACGAATTTCCCTCGAACGTACAGCTGAGGAATGGTGGGCCAGTTGGTGAATTCCTTGATTCCCTGGCGGATTCCGGGATCCTCAAGCACGTTCACGTCTTGGAAATCTGCGCCCGAACGGCGCAAAACCTCGACCACGGTCGCGGAGAAGCCGCACTGGGGGAAATGCTTGGTGCCCTTCATGAAGAGCACGACGTCGTGGCTCTCGATGATGTCTTGAATGCGTTGTCGCACGCTGTCTTCCATCGTCTAACCCTCTTGCTTGGACCAACTCTCGGGCGAGTAGGTCTTGAGCGCAAGTGCATGCACGGGCCCGGCCATCAACTCGCCGAGCGCCGCGTACACCATCTGATGCTGTTCGATGCGGCTCTTGCCCGAAAACGCCTCGGACACGATCAACGCTTCCCAGTGATCCTTGGTGCCCGTCAGGTCTCTCACCTCGAGGTGGGAAACGCTTCCGAGCGCCTGGCGAATGCGCTCTCGTAATTCGTCGGCTTCAACCATCGAGCAGCCTCACTCCAACCCGTGGGCTACGGCCGGGGCGAGTCGTTGTCAATGGGCGCGCCTAGCGCAGCGTGTGATCCAGCCCGAAAAGTCGCTTAACCGAGGGCCGTCCCAAGACGATGATGGTGAAAATCCCCAATATCGTTCCAAAGGGAAACATCAAGCACTCGCCCCATCCGGTGAGGTAGCAAAACGTCCACCAGCCGCGCCGGCGTATCATCACGCCCACGACCACGAGATGAATCGCAGCGAGCACCGACACCGCCACCCACGAAACGATCCCGACGGTCAGCAGGGTGCCTAGCTCCTGAAGCATCGCATCCGGGCTTCCCGCCAGTGGGCCGGCTCCCGGTTGCGAGGGTAGATCGCCCATCGCCATGGTCAGGTCACCGCCGAGCTCTTCGAGAAGCTTTGCGCCTGCGGCTCCATAGAACAGAACCGGGGCAGCTCCGAGGAGCGATATGCCGGCGAGGATGAAGTGGCCGATCGAGAGCGCGCTCAAGTGCTCGCGATCCTCCGCGTTTGGCTCTTCGATCAAGCAGACCCCCGGCGGGATCGTGCTATGCAGCCATCCCATGGGCAAGGTCGCATTCGTGTTTCCTGGGCAGGGCAGTCAGAAGGTGGGTATGGGCCAGGAGGCATACGAGGCTTCCGAGGCTGCCCGGGCCGTCTTCGACGAAGCGGATGAAGCGCTCGGAGAAGCGCTCTCGCGGCTTTGCTTCGAAGGACCGGAAGAGGAGCTGAAGCTCACGGCAAACACGCAGCCTGCGATCCTTGCCACATCGATCGCGCTTCTGCGCGCGCTCGACGCGCCCTTCGACGTCGTGGCGGGGCACAGCCTCGGGGAATACTCCGCCCACGTGGCTGCTGGCACCCTCGAGCTCGGCGAGGCGCTGCGCTTGGTGCGCAAACGGGGACAGTACATGCAAGAGGCGGTGCCTTACGGACGAGGCGCGATGGCCGCGGTGCTCAAGGCGGATCGAACCTTGGTGGAGCGCATCTGCGCCGAGGTGCCCGGGCTGGTCGAAGCAGTGAACTACAACTCCCCGGAGCAAACCGTGATTGCCGGCGAAGCGGAAGCCGTGCGGGAAGCGGGCGCCAAGCTCAAAGAGGCAGGAGCACGGGCCAGCACGCTTCCGGTGAGCGCGCCTTTTCACTCGTCGCTCATGGAGCCGGCCGAAGCGCGTCTGCGCGAGGATATCGAGCGAGTGGCTTTTTCGACCCCCCGCGTGCCGGTGTACGTGAATGTAGACGCCACCCCGGTGATGGATGCGGAGGCGGCCAAGCAGGCGTTGATTCGACAGGTGAGCCGGCCCGTCCGGTGGGAGGACAGCGTGCGCCGCATGATCGACGATGGGGTATCGCTCTTCGTGGAGGTCGGTCCTGGCAGGGTCCTGAGCGGTCTCCTGGTCCGGATCGACAAGCGTGCAGGCCGAGTGAACGTGCAGGGCCCGTTAGACTTCGACGCGGCCCGCGATGCCATCGCCGAAGCCAGGTCCCGCTAATTCCCCGTAATTTCGGGTCTCTGACTGAATCAGCGCCGCTGCGTTTGACCTGTTTTTCAATTCTTGTAGAAAGGGCGCCGCCCGCCAGTGCTTTACCGGGGCCGGGCTCAATTTAGAGGTTCAGCGAAATGCAAAATCTGATCTACGCAGCCCCAGTAGCGGGCGTGCTTGCTCTGGTCTTCGCCTGGATGAAGGCGAGTTGGGTTTCTCAGCAGGACGCCGGTGACTCGACCATGGTCGAGATCGCGGGCCGGATTCAAGAAGGCGCCTTGGCGTTCCTTCGGGCCGAATATCGCGTGCTTGCGATCTTCGTGCTGATCGTGGGCTCGGTTCTCGGCGTCGCGTACTATGGCGACCCCGCGCGCGGTTGGCAGATCGCCGGAGCCTTCGTCATCGGCGCCGCGTCTTCCGCGGCGGCGGGGTGGGCCGGCATGAAGGTCGCGACCAACGCCAACGTGCGGACCACCGCGGCCGCGCGACTGGGTCTGTCGCCTGCGCTCGCCGTCGCGTTCTCCGGCGGGACCGTCATGGGCATGACCGTGGTCGGTCTCGCGACGCTCGGTCTAAGCGCGCTCTACCTGATCTTCATGAACGTGCTCGACTGGGAGCTCGCGCGTACCGTCAACGTGATCACGGGCTTCTCGATGGGGGCATCGTCCATCGCGCTCTTCGCGCGCGTTGGTGGCGGCATCTACACCAAGGCTGCGGACGTGGGCGCCGACCTCGTAGGCAAGGTCGAGTCCGGGCTTCCCGAGGATGACCCACGAAACCCCGCCGTCATCGCGGACAACGTGGGTGACAACGTGGGCGACGTCGCCGGCATGGGCGCCGACCTCTTCGAGTCGTTTGTCGGCGCGATCATCGGCGCCATGGTGCTCGGTCTCGGTTTCGACGCCGTGGCCGACGGGAGCAGCGTCGGTCCGATCGTCATGCCCTTGGTGATCGCCGCTGGAGGCATCTTCTGCTCCATGGTCGGCACTTTGTTCGTCCGCACCGAGGAAGGCGGCAATCCACAACACGCGCTCGACACCGGGGCCTTCGGAGCCGCAGGCGTCATGGCGCTTGCCACCTTCGGGATCAGCTATCTCTTGTGGCCCGCCACCGGAACCACGACCCCGCAGGGTGAGCTTGTCACCTGGATCAACGTCGGTTGGGCGACCGTTGCGGGCCTTGCCGCAGGCGTCGCAGTGGGTCTGATCACCTCGTATTACACCTCGATGGAAAAGGCTCCGGTCGACAGCATCGCCGAGCAGAGCAAGACCGGAACGGCCACGAACATCATCGCGGGTCTCGGCGTCGGCATGCAGTCGACCGCCATGCCGGTCATCGTGATCGCATTCGGCGTGGTCATCGCGGCCGAGGTCGCGGGGTTGTACGGCGTGGCCATTGCTGCGCTCGGCATGCTCTCCACCACCGGTATTCAGCTGGCGGTGGACGCGTACGGCCCGATCGCGGACAACGCCGGCGGCATCGCCGAGATGAGCCACCAGGATCCGCAAGTTCGCCAGCGCACCGACAAGCTCGACGCGGTAGGCAACACCACGGCAGCCATCGGCAAAGGCTTTGCCATCGGCTCGGCCGCCATGACGGCCCTCGCGCTTTTCGCAGCGTTCGCCCAGACCGCCGGCATCACCGGCATCGACATCACCAAGCCGTTGGTGATGGCTGGCCTGTTCCTCGGCGGGATGCTTCCATTCCTCTTTTCGTCGATGGCCATGAAGGCCGTCGGCGTCGCGGCCATGGACATGATCTCGGAGGTCCGCCGGCAGTTCCGGGAGATTCCGGGCCTTCTCGAAGGCAACGCTAAGCCGGACACGGCCCGGTGCGTGAAGATTTCCACCGAGGCGTCGATCAAGCGGATGGTCGCACCCGGTGCGCTGGCCATCCTGACGCCCGTCTTGGTGGGCTTCCTGATGGGTGCGGAGCCCTTGGGCGGCTTGCTTGCCGGCGTTACCGTGTCGGGCGTCTTGATGGCGCTTTTCATGGCGAACGCGGGCGGCGCCTGGGACAACGCCAAGAAGTCCTTCGAAGGCGGCGGATACAAGATGTCGGACGGCACGCTTCACCCCAAGGGTAGCGAGGCGCACAACGCCGCAGTCGTGGGCGATACCGTGGGCGACCCCTTCAAAGACACGGCGGGTCCCTCCCTGAACATACTCGTGAAGCTGATGAGCATCGTCGCGCTCGTTCTCGCGCCGCTGCTCGCCTGATTCCGACACGCTGCAAAAGCGGTGCGCCGCGTCGCCATCGGGGCTAAGTTTGCCTCGATGGTCGACGCTACCCAGACCGCTGCGTGGAAAGCGCTAACCTTGCATCGGGACGAGGTCCTCGCGCTGTCGATGCGCGACCTCTTCGCCGAAGATCCGGATCGTGCGGCGAGGTTCTCTCTTTCGTTCGGCGACCTTCTCTTCGACTTCTCGAAGAATCGCATCACGGACCAAACGCTTTCCCTGCTCATCGAGCTCTGCGAGGAGTGCGACCTCCGTGGCTGGATCGGCCGGATGTTCTCCGGGGACGCGATCAACGAGACCGAGAATCGTCCCGTCTTACATACCGCGCTCCGGCAGCGGGGCGATGCATCCGTCATCGTCGACGGGGTAGACGTGATGCCCGACGTCCGGCGCGTCCTCGCGCAGATGCGGGCGTTCTCCAATGCCGTTCGAGCGGGGAGCTGGGTCGGCCAAACCGGTCGCGCCATCACGGACGTAGTGAACATCGGCATCGGGGGCTCCGACCTGGGACCGGTCATGGTCACCGAGGCGCTGCGTCCTTATTGGAAGCAAGGTTTGCGCGTCCACTTCGTATCCAACGTGGACGGCACGCACTTGAGTGAGGTGCTGCGCCAGGTGCAGCCGGAAACCACGCTCTTCATCGTGGCATCCAAAACGTTCACGACGCTGGAAACGTTGACCAATGCGCGGTCGGCTCGTGAGTGGCTGGTTCAGCAATTGGGAACCGACGACGCCGTTGCCAAGCACTTCGTCGCTCTCTCCACGAACAGAGACGCGGTCGTCGAGTTCGGGATCGACCCCGACAACATGTTCGAGTTTTGGGATTGGGTCGGCGGACGGTACTCGTTGTGGTCCGCCATTGGGCTTTCGATCGCCATCGCGATCGGCATGGACCATTTCGAAGAGCTCTTGGGGGGCGCCCACGAAGTGGACGAGCATTTCCGGACATCGCCCCCGCGCGAGAACATCCCCGTGATCATGGGCCTGCTCGGGATCTGGTATCACAACTTCTTTGGTGCATCGTCGCACGCCGTTCTGCCGTACGACCAGTACCTGCATCGCTTCCCGGCTTACCTTCAGCAAGCCGACATGGAGAGCAATGGCAAGAGCGCGTCGCGAGACGGGACGTTCATCACCACGTACACCACCGGTCCGATCGTATGGGGAGAGCCGGGGACGAACGGCCAGCACGCGTTTTTTCAGCTCTTGCATCAGGGGACACATCTCGTTCCTTGCGACTTCATCGTCGCGGCGCAGAGCCACAATCCCATCGGCCGGCACCAAGAGCTCCTGGTCGCCAACTGCATCGCACAAGCCGAGGCTTTGATGCGCGGAAAGACGTCGGAGGAAGCGCGGGCAGAGCTCGAGCGCTCGGGCATGTTCGACGAGCGCATCGCCATGCTCGTCCCCCACAAGACTTTCCCCGGGAATCGACCCAGCAATACGTTCATGTTGGAGAAGATTACGCCTTCCGCCCTCGGGCGACTGATCGCGCTCTACGAGCACAAGATCTTCGTTCAAGGCGTGATCTGGAACATCTACAGCTTCGACCAATGGGGTGTGGAGCTCGGCAAACAGTTGGCCAACGCCATCGTTCCCGAGCTCGACGCTACGAGCGGCTGCGACCACGATAGCTCCACGTGTCAGCTCATCGACTACTACCGAAAGCACAAGGGAGCGCAGTCATGACCACGCTAGCCGTCGACATCGGGGGGACCAGCATCAAGCTCGTCGTGCTCGGCGAAAACGGCAAGCCCGTGTCCGACACCAAGCGTCGTGAGACGCCTTCTCCGGCCGACCCCGAAGTGGTGCTACCGTTGATTCGCGACATGGCCGGCTCCTTGCCGCCTCAGCAACGCGTTTCCGTCGGCTTTCCGGGGGTGGTCAAGGACGGCGTAGCCCAGAACGCTCCCAATCTCGGCAACGAGCTTTGGCGGGGCGTATCCGTGCGGGACCGATTGACCGAGCTGCTCGAACGGCCTGTACGCGTGCTGAACGACGCCGACCTGCAAGGGCTCGGCGTCGTTCATGGGGCGGGTGTGGAAATGGTGGTGACCTTGGGCACCGGCATGGGCACGGCACTTTTCACCGACGGCCGGCTGGTTCCGAATCTCGAGCTCGGGCACCATCCGTTCCGCGACGGCAAGACCTACGAAGACCTCGTGCGTGACAGCGAGCTCAAGCGAATCGGCGCGGAGCGGTGGACCGCACGTGTCCTCGACGCGATTGCGCAGCTCGAGCCGATCTTCAACTACGACACGTTGCATCTCGGCGGCGGGAACACCCGGCACCTCAAGGCGGATCTACCCGACAACGTTCGGCTCTTTTCACTCGGCGAGGCGCTCGCGGGGGCTCTCGCACTTTGGGACGCGGACTAAGCGATTCCGACGAAGGGATTTAGACGCCGCTCTTCGCCGATGGTCGTGTTGGGTCCATGTCCGCAGATCACGAGCGTCTCGTCCGGAAGCGCGAAGAGCTTGCGTCGGATGGAATCTACCAGCTTCGAGGTATTGCCTCCCCACAGGTCGGTTCGCCCGACGCTCCGGGCGAATAGCGTGTCGCCTGCGATTACGACGGGTCGATCGCCTTGGAGGGTGAGACAGATGCTTCCAGGCGAATGTCCGGGCGTATGGAGCACCGCCGCTTCCAGCGAGCCTGTCAGAACGGTGTCGCCATCCGCTAGGAAGCGATCGATCTCCGCCATGTCCGGTGCGCGAAAGGGTGCGCGAAAGCTGTCGAGCTGCATCTGCACGCCCTCGTATAGAAACAAGTCGTCCTCGTGGATCATCGTGGGAGCATCGGTCCCTAGTTGAACCTCCTTGGTGGCCCCGATGTGATCGAAATGCGTGTGGGTGTGGACGATGGCCTCGCACCTCAGACCGAGCGCTTCGAGGCGAGCGAGGATCCGAGCCGCTTCGCCGCCGGGGTCCACGACGATCGCAGTGCCCCGCTCCTCGTCTCCCAAAATGACGCAGTTACAGCCGAGGGGAGCCACGGCAAAATGCTCGATGATCATTCACTGCTCATAGCACCTGCGAGGCGGCCGCGCTGGCCATCGGCCCCTAGGCGCTGTATCAAGCGTGCGGAATGCGCCTCTTGTTCATCTCTCACTCCTTCCCGCCCCGAGCGGCGCCGATGAGCAACGTGGGCGGAATGCAGCGCGTGGCGACGGAGCTCCACGCTGCGCTTCGAGATCGTGAAGACGTGGCCCTGCGGACCATCGCGCTTCGTTCGAGTTGGAAGTGGGTGCACGTCAAGGCGGTTCCGTTTCTGGTGTCGCTCGCATTCCGGTTGCAGCGCGAGGCCCTCACGCACCGGGCCGATGCAATCTTGTTCACCAGCATGACCACCGCGCTGCCCCTTCTCTTCGCAGGGTCTGCGCTGAAGAAGAAAGGCATTCGGCTCGCAGCCATCGCCCATGGGCTCGATGTCACCGACCCAAACCCTGCCTATCAGATCGCCGTCCGCCGCCTTTGCGGTTTGCTTGATGCGGTCATGCCAGTCAGTCGGGCCACCGGAGAGCAGCTGGTGGCCAGGGGCCTCCCGCGTGACCGGGTTCACGTAGTTCCGAACGCGGTCGATCTGGAACGGTTCGAAGGGGTTTTCGAGAGACGTGACCAGCCCGCGAGGCTCAGGATCAGCAATGCGCCCAACCTGGGCGCCGACGCGTTTCTGCTGGTCACGGTGGGGCGCCAGGTGCGCCGCAAAGGTTTCGCCTGGTTCGTCGAAAACGTCATGCCCAAGCTTCCGTCCCGCGTCGTGTTCTGGTTGGCGGGCGACGGCCCCGAACGAGAGCAGATCGAGGCAGCGATAGAGCGCGCCGGGATGAAGGAGCGGGTCTTTTGTCTCGGACGGATCTCCGAAGCGGAGCTGATCGAGCTCTATCGCAGAGGCCATCTCTTCGTAATGCCCAACATCGTGGTGCCCGGAGACATGGAGGGCTTTGGGATCGTGATGCTCGAAGCAGGCGCGTGCGGGCTGCCGACGCTTGCCGCAGATCTCGAAGGGATTCGGGACGTCATCGAAGAGGGCGTCAACGGCTGGCTGGTGCCGTCGGGAGACGCGGATGCATTTGCCGCCCGGATTCAGTCCCTGCTGGACGATCCGCAGCGCCTCCGCGAAGCCAGCGCACGAACGGCGACCTACGTCACGTCGACGTTTCAATGGAACCAAACCGCCGAACGGTACCTCGATGTGTTGAGGTCGTAAGAACGGGCAACGTGTCGTCAACCAAGTCCCCGGAGGACGGGTCGCGACGGGCGTGCTCGCGAGCGGGACCCGCTCGCCCGACGCCTCAAGTCTCCACACGACTAGGCTCCCGCCCCCTCGCTGTGCTGCCCATCCCGACCCGTCCTCCTGCGTAGACGTCAGTGGACGCGGGGCTCGAAGCCAGGTCAGCGGCAGTGGCAGTGGCAGGGACAGCGACAGCGACAGTGGCAGGGACAGCGGTAGTGGTTGAAGGCGACGTATGGAGGGCTCGGAAAAACGCGACATGAGGTAGGCGCTAGCGTGGGGGAGGCGGGGTGGGGATTGCGGGTTCGCGCTTCGCGACTACCTCGAGTGAAGTGATGCTTTGCGGTCATGCGACTGAACCGCAGCAGCAACGTCGGAACACGGACCCATCATCCCCACCCCACCTCCCCCCGGCTTGCGTGCCCCAAGCCCACAAGTGCATCGGGGCACCTATGCAAGCCGCCCCGTTCCGTGGAGCCTCGTGTCGCGTTTTTCCGAGCCCGTGCTTACGCCCGTCGCGACCCGTTCTCCGGGGACTTGGTGGTGAATCACAGCCGCTCGGAATGCGGGGCTTATCCGATTGACACGTTCGCTTGTCGATGCTGATCTGCGTGACCATGAAGGTTCGTAGCGACAGTTTCAGCGATGGGGATTATCTCTCCGTTCAGTTTGCGTTTGGCAAGCAGAGCGCTGATGGGAAGATCGATCTTTCGGACAACGAGAATCCGCATCTCTCGTGGTCTGAGCTACCAGCCGGGACCAAGTCGATCGCGATTCTGTGCATCGACAGCGACGTTCCGACCAAGCCCGACGACGTGAATCAGGAAGGCCGTGTGGTTCCTGCGGATCTGCCTCGAACGGACTTCTGCCATTGGGTTCTCGTCGATCTCGATCCGAGTTCCGAGGTCGGCGAAGGGCAGTTCAGCGCCGGCGTCACACCGAAGGGCAAGGACGGCCCGGAAGGGCCAGAGGGAACCCGTCAAGGCCTCAACGATTATACCGGGTGGTTTGCAGGTGATCCCGAGATGGCCGGCGACTACTACGGCTATGACGGTCCGTGCCCGCCCTTCAACGACAGCATCGTCCATCACTACCGCTTTGCCGTGTACGCGCTCGACGTCGATCGAGCTCCGGTCGAGGGCAAGTTCACATCGGCGGACGTCCTTCGCGCGATCGACGACCACGTCCTCGGCCAGGCCAGCTTGACGGCAAAGTACACCATCAATCCGGACGCCAAAGAGCTCTAACCTCCGGGGCCGATGAACCGCCGGGACAAAGCCGAGCGCATCGGCGCCATTCTGGACCGGCTTTATCCGGAGCCCCCGATTCCACTACATCATCGGGACCCGTTCACGCTCTTGGTGGCCGTGATGCTGAGCGCCCAAACCACCGACAAGAAGGTCAACGAGGTCACTCCCGCGCTGTTCCAGGAGGCGCCCGATCCCGAGTCGATGGCGGCTCTACCGGTCGAGCGAATCCTGGAGCTCATCCGGACGGTGGGCCTCGCACCCACCAAAGCGAAGAACCTGCAGGCCATGGCCCGCAAGCTCGTCGACGAGCATGGGGGAAAGGTGCCTGCAGACATCGAGGCGCTCGAGGAGCTTCCCGGTGTCGGGCACAAGACAGCGTCCGTCCTGATGTGTCAGGCGTTTGGCCTTCCTGCGTTTCCCGTCGATACGCACATTCACCGCCTCGCCGCACGCTGGGGGCTTTCCAATGGCAAGAGCGTCGTCAAGACGGAGCAAGACCTCAAGAGCCTCTTTCCGGCGGACACTTGGATCCGCCGCCACCTGCAGATCATCTATTTCGGCCGCGAACACTGTCCTGCGCGCGGCCACGACCTGAGCCGGTGCGAGATCTGCAGCTGGGCTGCGACGAAGAAACGAATCGTAGAGGAATCGCGGCGCCGGTGACCCTAGCCCTGGCCGCACCGGCCCCAGCGACCCATATTTTACTCGATGAGCGTCCAGTTCCGCTTGTTCCGCATCCCGGTCCGCATCCATTTGTGGTTCTGGCTCATGGCTTTGTGGCTTTGGACGCTGAATAGCGACCAGGGTTGGCCGGGGCTCTTGATCTGGGTGGCCGTGGTCTTCCAAGGGATTCTCATGCACGAGCTCGGTCATGCACTGGTGGGCCGCGCCTTCGGGCGGCAGCCCCGGATCGAGCTCATCGCATTGGGTGGTCTGACTTGGTGGGAGCAACGAGAGCCGATGAGCCCATGGCGGAGCCTATTGGTCAGCGCCGCCGGCCCCGTCGTCGGCATCTTCATCGGAACGCTGGCGCTCGTGCTCATGTATGCGCTGCGCATTCCCGACCCTTCGCTCGGCCGCTACGCCTTTCGCTCGCTGATCTACGTCAATCTCGGATGGGGCGTCCTCAACCTGCTACCCGTCCTGCCGCTCGACGGCGGAAACATCGTGTCTTCGCTGATGGAGCTCGCTGCGCCGTCGCGCGGTCGTTTGCTCGCCTGCTACGTATCTTTCGGTGTGATCGGATTGCTGCTGGCTTTCACGGTGACGTTTCAACAGTATCCGGCGACCATTCTTTTGTTCCTTCTCGGCTTCAGCACCTATCAGGCTTTTCGGATCGAGCGGCACCGCCTGGCCCGGCCGGGGCCCCGAGCGGCGGCCGCGTCTCCCGATCTCGTCCAACAGGCATTCGATGCGCTCGAGCGCGGCGACGGACAGGCGTTGATTCGCGCAGCCTCCGAGCTCGTCAGCCACGCCGACTCGACCGAGAAGCTGGACGAGGCCTTTCACCTGCTGGCTTGGGGGCGTCTCATCAACGGCGAGCCGCTCGAGGCCCATCACGCGCTGCGTTCCCTCTCGGGGGAACGCGCCGCCGATCCAGCGCTCGAGGGCGCCGTGCTGGTCGAGCTCGGCAGACCCGCCGACGCGATGCCGTTCCTCGAGGAAGCCCGTAAACGCGGCGGCGAGTTCGCCAACGCCTACTATCAGCGTGCGCTGCGCGATAAAGGCACATGATTCCAAGTCCTTAGATGTTTGCTGAGTCTGCTATTTGCATCCATGCGAATAGGGGAATATATGCAAAGGGATGTCGGTTGCCGACGTGGAATCGCCCCGGTGGGAGCTCTACCGCTTGCTCGGAGAGCCGCGGCGGCTTCGTCTGCTCGGGCTCACTTCCGAGGATGAGCTGTCCATTGGCGAGCTCGCGGAGCTGACCGGGGAAGCGCAGCCCAATGTTTCCAAGCACCTGAAGCTTCTTCGGGAAGCAGGCCTGGTGGCCGTACGCCGTCAGGGGACTCGGGTCTTTGCGCGCCTTTCTGCGGGCGCCAACGGCGACCCGGTGCTGGCCGATGCGATTTGTTCGGGCCGCGAGCTGTGCGCCCAAGATGGAAGCTTGGATCGGATCGCCGATATCATTCGAGCACGCGATGAAGATGCACGCGCCTTCTTTGCTCGGCCGGCGGACGACGGTTCTCCACCGCCCGCGGGCGACTGGCCGGCGTACCTGACGGCGTTTCGCACGCTGTTGCCCCGGCGCCAGCTTGCCGTCGACGTGGGAACGGGTGACGGCTCGCTGGTCGAGCTTCTCGCGCCCCTGTTCCACCGGGTGGTGGCGGTCGATCGCTCCGAGGAGCAACTGAAGGCGGCCGGACGACGCCTTGCCGGCCGAAGCTACGAGCACGTCGAGCTGATTCAGGCCGAGTACGACGATCCCGCAAT
>LJTN01000044.1 GCA_001303415.1 Myxococcales bacterium SG8_38 | reverse complement strand
CACCGAGACCTCGACAGGATGGTCCGCGACGGGTCCTTTCGCCGCGACCTGTACTTCCGCATCAACACCTTCCCCATCGCCCTGCCCCCGCTACGCGAGCGCCGAGAAGACATTCCGATCTTGTGCGACACCATGTTGGCCCACAGTGCCAAGCACCTGTCGGACTCGGTGTTGCACCTGCTCCAGGAGCACGATTTTCCCGGCAACATCCGCGAGCTGCGCAACATCGTCGAGCGCGCGGTGCTCCTCACCGACGGAGTCACTATCGAGCCGGAGCACCTGCCACCGTATCTGCGAGGCGCCGAGAAATCAGCGCCGGAGGACCCGCCTCGGGACAACGACACCGGTGAAGGCTGGCCGTGGGGCGAGGAGTTGCTCCCGCTCGCGGAGGTCGAGCGGCGTTACATCCGATGGGTCTACGCAGCGCACGGCGGTGATCGAAAGGCCCTCGCCGAGCGCTTGGGTGTGAGTGAACGCACCCTCTACCGAAAGCTCCGCCAGGCCCTGGAGTCCAACGAGTCGAAGGGCCGAAGCTGACACGGGCGGCGGCAGTGCCACCGGCAACTGCCAGCATTGGCAGCTCCCGACCCATGGCCTCCTGGAAATTGCTGAGGAAATCATCAGAGATCGCTGGTCCGACTCTTGCTCTATGCGGAGCAGCGGAGGCGAGCGGATGGATCCGAAGGTGGACCCCCCGACGGGATCGACAACTCCAGGCGAAACCAGGTCTGACCTCGAAGCGACGTTACGTCGTGTCGAAGCACGGCTCGAACGACTCGAGCAGGCCATCGAACCGATCGTGCAGGCCACGACCGCCGCCCCCGCGTTAACTTCGACAGCGGTAGACGTCATCGACGAGTGGGCCAACCAGCATGGCGACCTCGATGCACGGCTGCGCACGCTGTCCAACGTGGTGGAGCGGCTGACGAGGCCCGAAGCGCTCGCACCTTTGATCGCGTTCGTGGAGCTGACCGAGCAAGCGAAGCCCGCGTTGGCCACCATCACCGACATCGTCGACGAGACGATGGCGCGGGCTGCGGCCGACGGGATGGAGATCGAGCGGCTCGTCGAATCGACCAAGAACGCGATCCTCCGATTGGCTCACCTGGCGACGGCCCGGGAGGTGCAGGCGCTGCTCGACTCGGGAATGCTCGACCCGGCAGCGCTGTCCACGCTCGGTCTCACCGCAAGGGCAGTGGCCGATGCCAGTGATCAGCCCACGCCTCGGGTCGGTATGCTCGCCGCCTTCCGAGCGACACGGCAGCCTTCGGTGCAGCGGGCGCTCGGGTTCTTGCTGAGGGTTGCCGAAAATCTCGGCGAAAGCCTCGGCTCCGAAGACACCAGGCTTTTGTTGAAGAGCAATGAAGCTCCCAAGCCCGCGAGAAACCCATGAACGAACGACATGACGTGCTTATCATCGGCGGCGGAACCGCCGGCATCACGGTAGCCGCGCAGCTTCTGCTAAGAGAGGCGGCGCCGAGAGTCACGATCGTCGAGCCGTCGACGACCCACGACTACCAGCCGCTTTGGACGCTCGTCGGCGGTGGGGTGTTTCCGCGGGAGATGTCGAGACGCCCGATGGCGGACGTGATGCCGCGAGGGGTCATATGGATTCGGGATCGTGTCGAGACGTTCGATCCGGAAAAGAACGAGGTGCGCACCGAAGGCGGCAAGACGCTGGTCTACAACGAGCTCGTCGTCGCGGCCGGCATACAGCTCGATTGGGGTGCGGTGAAAGGCCTGCCCGAGGCGCTCGGCAAGGGCGGGGTGTGCAGCAACTACGGCTACGACACGGTCCCCTATACCTGGGAGACGATTCAGGCCTTCGAGGGCGGCAATGCGGTCTTCACGTTTCCGGCCACGCCCATCAAGTGCGCGGGCGCGCCGCAGAAGATCATGTACCTCGCGGAGGAGACGTTCAGACGGCGGGGGATCCGCGAGCAGGCCAACGTGATCTACGCCTCGGCCACCGCGGGCATCTTCGGAGTCCCGAAATACGCCGAGGCGCTCAACAAGATCGTCGCCAAGCGCAACATCGAGACCCATTTCTCGAAGAGCTTGGTCGAGGTTCGCCCCCAGAGCCGGGAGGCCGTTTTCGAAGACGTGAGCGGGAGCGAAGGCCTGGTGCTCAAGTACGACATGATCCACGTCACGCCGCCGCAAAGCGCGCCTGACTTCATCAAGAGGAGCGCGCTCGCGGACGAGACGGGTTGGGTCGGCGTCGACAAGCACACGCTCCAGCACACTCGGTTTCCAAACGTGTTCTCGCTCGGCGACTGCAGCAGCCTGCCCTGCTCCAAGACGGGCGCCGCAGTACGAAAGCAGGCGCCGGTGCTCGTCGAAAACCTCACCGCGTTCCGGGCCGAAAGACCGCTCACCGGGCACTACGACGGCTATGCATCCTGCCCGCTCGTGACGGGCTATGGAAAGGTGATTCTCGCCGAGTTCGGATACGATGGCGTCATCATGGAGACCTTCCCCTTCGATCAGGCCAAAGAACGGTACAGCATGTATGCGCTCAAGGCGTATGGGCTCCCGAACATGTATTGGCACGGGATGCTCCAGGGACGCGTTTGAAAGCTCGAGGACTGGAAATGGAAATCAAAGCCTTTTTCGACGATCCAACATTCACGCTCACCTATGTGGTGTGGGACGAGCAGACGAAGGACGCCGTCGTGATCGACTCGGTCCTTAACTACGATCCGCTTTCATCTCGGACCAGCACCGAGTCGCTCGATGAGCTTTCGGCCTTCATCCGTGAGCGCGGCTTGCGCTTGCACTGGGCGCTCGAGACACATGCCCACGCCGATCATCTGTCCGGCGCGCAGGCGCTAAAGAAGCGGTTCGACGCGAAGACTGCGATCGGTGACGACATCACCGTCGTGCAGGAGACTTTCAAGGGAGTGTTCGATTTGGAAGAGGACTTTGCGACCGATGGCAGCCAGTTCGACCGGCTCGTCGCACATCGCGAGACCCTGTCGGCAGGGAGCCTCGAGGTCCGGGCCATCGGGACGCCCGGGCACACGCCGGCCTGCCTCACCTATCAGATCGGCGATGCGATCTTCACAGGAGACGCGCTCTTCATGGACGACTACGGCACCGGGCGATGCGACTTTCCGAAGGGAAGCGCCGTCGACCTCTATGCCTCGATTCAGGATCACCTCTATACGTTGCCGGACGAGACGCGCGTCTTTCCCGGCCACGACTACATGCCCGACGGGCGTGAGCTTCGGTATGAGACCACCATCGGCAAGTCCAAGGCGCGCAATCCGCACCTCAGACCCGAAACGGCGTTGGAGGAGTTCGTGAGCCTTCGCGAGGCGCGGGATCGTGCGCTCGATGCGCCCCGGCTCCTCTACCAGAGCGTGCAGTTCAACGTGAATGGCGGCCGGTTCTTTCCGCCAGCCTCGAACGGCATCCGTTACTTCAAGCTGCCGGTGAACATGAGAACGCCAACAGACGACGTTGGAGAGCCATTATAAGAGCTTGACAAGTATGTGTCGTAGTGACAAGTTACTTGTCATGCTTCCAGAAGCTCTCTTCAATGAAACCCGCCTCCTGTTCCACGCGCTGAAGCATTGGGCCGAAGCGCTCCATGAAGATCTGGGCCTGACCGCACCCATGCGGGCGGTCCTCGAGCTCTTGCTGCGCGAGGGTCCCCGAACGGTGCCGGAAATGGCGCGGCTGCGCGGCGTGTCCCGCCAACACGTTCAACAGCAGGTCGACGCGCTGCTCGAACGGGGATTGCTCGAGCGGCTGGGAAATCCCGCGCACAAGCGGTCTCCGCGCCTCGCCCTCACCGACGAAGGCCGTGCCCTCATTCAAAACACGCGGGCGCGGGAGCTCGACGTCCTTGGCCGCATGCAGGTCGGGGTGTCCGACCATGCCGCTCAGGAAGCCGCGCACGTCCTTTCGGCATGGCGGACAGCGCTTCGGAAGGACATCGAAAGGAGAGCAGAATGAGAGATTTGGTGGTTCGACAATTCGAGCATCCAAGCGGGTTTCTCGGTCGCATGGCCGGCTGGATCATGGCGCATCGCGAGTCGAATCTCCGACGCAACGAATGGGCCGTGTCGTTGCTCGACATCGAACCGCGTCACCTGGTGTTGGAGCTTGGCTGCGGTCCGGGGATTGCGATCGAGCAGGCCGCGAAATTGGCCACCGAGGGACGCGTTGTAGGCGTCGATCACTCGGAGCTCATGGTGAGGGCAGCTTCCAAGCGAAACGCGCGAGCCGTGCAGCAAGGTCGTGTCGAACTTCTTCATGGAACCGCACGAACCGCAGCCGAACGGGGTGAGCGGTTCGACCGAGTGCTCGCCTTGAACGTCCTGCAGTTCTTTGACGCCCCTCAAGAAACGCTGCGCCTTCTCAGACGGAGCATGACCCCCGGCGGCGTCATCGCCATCGCCTTTCAACCAAGGAATGAGGGGGCGACCGATGCGGACGCGCGGCGAGGAGCCGAGCGGAACGGAGCGCTGCTCACCGAAGCGGGATTTGAGGACTTACGGACCGAGACGCTCGATCTCGAGCCGATGGTCACGTGTGTGCTCGGCAGGGCGTGAGTGGCTTCCTTGTAGGGGTGGTCGGTTGATCGTAGGCTTTTTGCCGCATGGGTCTCATCTATTACGCGATCCCATTCTTCCTCGGGACCGTCGGGCTCGAGAGCTGGTTGCTCTACCGCAAGCAGCGGGAAGCAGGATCCGAATCCAAGCTGGCGGGTTTCACCACGAAGGATTCACTCGCGAGCCTGTCGATGGGCCTCGGCTTTTTGGCCGTCAACGCGGGCCTCAGGCTGCTTCCGTTCGCGGGGCTAGCCTGGCTCTATCAGTTCCGGTTGTTCGACATCGAGCCGGTATGGTGGGCGTGGGTGCTGCTGCTTTTCACGGAGGACTTCTGCTACTACTGGTTTCACAGATTGCACCACGAAGTGCGCGCGCTCTGGGCCGCACACGTGAATCATCACTCGAGCACCCACTACAACCTGACGACCGCGCTCCGGCAGTCGTGGACGACTCCGTTCACCGGCTTCATCTTCTGGGCGCCGCTTCCCCTGTTGGGCTTCCCCGTGAGCATGATCCTGATCCAGAAGTCGATCAGCCTTCTCTATCAGTACTGGCTGCACACGGAGCTGATCGGTAGGCTCGGTTGGTTCGAGACCATCTTCAACACGCCATCGCACCACCGCGTGCACCACGGCCGCAATCCCATCTATCTCGACCGGAACCACGCGGGCATCTTCATCATCTGGGACAAGATCTTCGGCACCTTCGAGCCGGAGGCAGAGGCGGTAGACTACGGTCTCACCAAGAACATACACACCTACAATCCGGTCCGTATCGCCTTCCATGAATGGGCGGCCATGCTGAGGGACGTCTGGCACGCACGAACATGGCGGGGCCGGCTCGGCTATCTCGTCATGCCGCCAGGCTGGACCGAGGATGGCACCGGCAAGACGGCGCCGGCTTTGCGACGGGAGCACCTGGCGACGGATCCTCTAGGTGCCCTCACTTGAAGGTGACGGTTTGCATCGGGTTGGTTGCCGCTTCCGCGATGTCGAACACCAGCGGCATCGGCTCGTTTTGCAAATAGGGGAGGAGCAAGTCCTCGTAGTGCGGCGAGTCGATGTCACTCGACTGGCCGCCCGGAAGCTGAATCGTGCAGGTGGGTCCGTTCGGCGATGCCTCGCAAACGAAGCGCGTTGAAGCGCCTGCCGTCTGTGTGAAGTCGAACTCGTCCGGATCTGGCACGAAAGCAGGATTGGCCACGTCGACGGTGAATAGGCCGCCATCATTGGCGAAGAGCGGCTCTCCCGGAGGCGGATTGTCGAAATCGGGGATGAAGAACGAGGATAGATCCTCGCTCAGTTGCAACCCATGCAGCCGTCCCCAAGCCCACTTGGTTTGGTCGGGTCCGAGCCAGTCGACCAAGAACTGGCCGCTGGCACGTAGCGCGTCTGTCATGACCGTGAACTTCGTTTCCTCGACGGTGGTCGTGTTTGGATCATCCCAGTACACGTCGTCGGCGGCGAGCTGAGTCGAATCGACAATCGAGTAGTACGCGGCGTAGCTGGGCGCTCGTCCGCCGGGCGCGTTCTCATGCTGCTCGATACGAGCGCGAAGCTGGTTGTACAGCACATGGAAAGCCGTGCAGCCCGATGACTCCATGAGCTCGTCCGCATCCGTGAGCAGGTCCGAATCGGTGTAATCACCCGCGAGGCCCGTCGGGCAGGTGAAATTCCAGTTTTCAAGCGCGTCGATGACTTTCAACCCGTCCAAGCCAGGCGTCGTGTTTTGATCGTTGGCGATGTCTAGAATCCCGGGCCGCATCCGCTCGCCGATGAGCGAATATGTATCGCTCACGATTTGGTCCATCGTCTGCCGACTGTGCTGATTCCCGAACCTCTCGATGAGCTTCACGATCTGGGCGTGCCGGAAGCCCACGGCCGCGCTCACTTGGTAGGGAGGCTGGAAGCTTCCGTTGGGGAGCGTGGTCGGGTCCCCGTCGAACAGCGCGCCGGTCATGTCGTTGTTGGCGGTCGCGATGTAGCCAGACTCGGGGTTCATCAGTTGCGGCAGCTCTTCGAGCGTGAAGTACTCGTCCCATTCGTAGTCGCCCCGGCCGTCGAGCGGCAGCCACGGTGGCGCATCGCCGGAAAGCCCGGTCGCCCAGGTTCGTTTGGGGAGCCGGTTGTACGGGAACCATCCGATGTTGTTGTCGGAATCGATGACGACCCAGTTCTGGCCAACGGTCGTGCCATTCGCCAAGGCGGCCTTTGCTTCCTCGATGTTGGTGGCCATCGCAATCTCGGGGAAAAGATTGATGTCGGTATCGATGTCGTTCCCCGTCCAGCGCAAGGTGACGGCGCTATTCTCGTCCACGTCGATCTCGCCGCGAACGGCACCATGATGCGGCACGAACAAGAGCTCCTTGTCCTCGGTCGTGCCATCGCTATAGGTGATGGTGAAAGGCCGGCGGATGAACGGAACCTCTTCGCCCCTGAACATGACGCCGGTCGGGCGGCCGCTTCCGTCCGTCACCAGCTCTTCGACGTAGACGTCGCTGAAGTCCATGTTGGTCGTCGTGGCGCCCCATGCGATGTCTTCGTTTTGCCCAATGAGCGGCCAAGGAATCCCGGCGAACGTCACGCCGGCGACATGAATGGCGCCTCGGCCGTTGGTCTTGGCGTCGAGGTGGGCGAGATACCAAGTTGCCGGTTGGCTCATGCCCAGATGCGGATCGTTGGACAGCAACGCGTTGCCATCGGTGGTGAGCGACGGACCGACGACCCAGTTGTTAGACCCGATCTCATCCTCCTCAACGCCTGGGCCGAGAAGCATCGCTCGAAGGCCTGCGATTCGCTTCAGCTTCTCGTCCAGGCGACGAATCACGTGGACGCTCTTCGGGCGGACCACCGAGCCCTTGTCGCTGAGCGGCGCCGCGAGCGTATCGGTGATTGCGGCGGCAGACACCGGGGGCATCCAATCGAAGGGCAAAATCGCCGACTTCTCGAGAGGCTCCGTGCTCCAGAGGTCCGAGAACTTCGCGTCGTCGCCTATGTCGGCCCGAGCGGCGCCGGCTGCGACCTGAGCCGACGCGTCATTGGTCAGCTCGTCGGCCAATGCGATGACCGTGGCCACACTATCCTGCGGCATCCAGGCCGGTACCTTGTCTGGCGTGTACTCCAAGAGATCGGCCGTGAACTCGAGGGGGAACTTGGCGCCGTTCTCTCCGTTCTTCATGTCCTCGATCCACTTGTTGACGCCAACGGCGTAGGCATCGAGCATGGCCTTGGTCTTGGGTGATGCCTGCTCGTACAAGAACTCCTCAGCCGGCTGCCCGTCTCGTGTCGAGAACAGGGCTCGAAGGTCGGCGAAGTCGTCCGCGAAGCCCACTGCCAATCCCTTCGGCAAGATGTCGCCGAGCCTTCCGGTGGTAAACCGCCGCCGAATGTCCATCTGCACAAATCGATCGAACGCGTGGTAGTACCCTAGCGCCATGGCGCAGTCTTCGTCGGTCGCGCAATCCGCATTGAAGACACGGTACTCGTCGAAGTAGACGGTGGCATCCGGCGGCCATTCCAGATCGGCGGGCGCAGCGTCGTTATCCGTGCATCCCGAGGCCCAAGCACCGAGAGCCAAACCAACCAAAGCCAATCGTCGCATCAAGGGACACCTCATTTAGATGGGTACAGGGGCGAGACCATACCCGTTCCACATGAAAAACCAAACCCCGAGGCCGGGTGCTAAGGTGCACCGGAAGGGGGGTCCGATGAAGCCACGTCTCACCTCGCTCAGCCTCACTTTGATCCTCACCGCCTGCAGCGGCAGCGGGGTTCCGATGGCCCCCGAAAGATCGCCTCATTTCGGCCCGGTGAGCGACCGCCTGCAGCTCGGGGGCACGGTGTACGCCTATGCCGACATCGAGGGGGACGCGGAGCGCGCGACCGACTTTCTGTTGACGCTTTTGCGCGATTTCCCGGGGCTCGTCCAGGAGCGCGGCGCGCATCGGCTCAACGCGACCACGCTCGTCCGAATCCTCGGCTTGGATCAAGTCCGCGCGATTGGGATGAGCTCCTACCGAGCCGACGAGCTCTACCACAACCGCGGTTTCATCTATCACACGGGCGCTCGGGAGGGTCTCTTGAAGCTCTTCGGCGCCGAGCCGGGGCTCTTCGGGGTTCTCGCCATGGCGCCCGAAGCGGCCGACATGGTCTGGCAGCAACAGCTCGACCTCACCGCCCTGGTCGACGTGATACGCGCCCTCGGAGAGCTCGGCGTGGGCATCAGCCCCGATGAGCTCGACCAGGCTTTGAGCGCGCCCGCGCTCGACCTAGACATCACCTGGGGCGCCATCGTCGAGCGGCTGAACACCACCGCCGCGCTGATCTTGTCGATCGACGAAAGCCGTCCGCTGCGAATTCCGGGGGAGTCGTTTTGGTTTCCCTACACCGACTTTCTCTTCCAAGTCGATGGTCTATCGGAGCTGGCGGACGCGATTGCCCGAAGAGCAGCGAGCGATCCTTTCATCAATTCGGAGCAGACGGAGGACTGGATCATCATCAGCCCCGCGATCCGCTTGCCCCCACCGTGGAACGCCTACCAGCCCTCGGTGATCAAGGAGCGCGCCACCGGACGCATGTTCGTCGTGAGCTCCCCGGCGTTCTTGAGGAGCTGTCTCTCCACGGTCGAGAACGTGACCGCAGCTCCCGATTTCATGCGCGCCTTCGCGCAGCTGCCTCGCACCGGAAACGGCTTGACCTATTTGTCCCCACGCATGACCCGCCAGATGCATGCGGTGCTCGATCGGGTAGTCGCAGGCAATGGCGGATCGGTCACCACCAGCGTCATTCGCTTTTTCCTTCCCGACGTCGGGTACCCGGCTGGATGGGTTGCGAAGAACACCGAGGACGGCCTGCTGTTCACGTCGAACACGCCCTCCTCGCACAAGTCGACCCTCCTGACCCTCGGCTACGCTGCCTTGCTGCCAGCAATCGCGGTGATCGGCGTGTCCGCCTTGGCGCCGGCGCCCGAGGTTACGAAGGGCCCGCTCCCCTGATCCCGCTCGAAAGAAAACGCCGGGCGGGCCGGCGGGCCCACCCGGCGCGTAGGAAGAAAAGCCTTCGCCGCTAGTTGCGCCGATAGCGGCAAATCACAAAGCACAAGGCAAGCATCCGAAGAAGAACGCCGAGGCCCGCGCCCTACGCGCGCCCCGTTTCCCTTGTAACACAGTATCAACGGATTAATGCGGCTGCAACGGATACCCGGAAGGGGTATAGGCTGGTGGTAGACGCTCGAGAGCATCGTGTTTTCAGGACGTTACGAGGGCATACCGGTCAATCGGGCGATGGAAGATCCGAGCCGCCCATCAAGTACGCATCGACCGCCCGCGCTGCGCCGCGGCCCTCTGCGATGCCCCACACGATGAGCGACTGGCCTCGGCGACAGTCTCCTGCGGCAAAGATGCCCTCGACGCTGGTGGCGTAGCGCCCGTACTCCGCTTTGACGTTGCTGCGGGCGTCGCGCTCGAGGCCGAACTGCTCGGCCAGGGTATCCTCGGGACCGAGGAAGCCCATCGCCAACAAGACCAGATCGGCTTCGAAGATCTGCTCGGAGCGGGGTACCTCGGTCATCCGCCACTTGCCCGCATCGTCCTTGGTCCACTCGACGCGCACGGTCTCCACGCCGGCGACGTTGCCTTCCCCGTCGTCGAGGAAGCGCTTGCTCAAGACCCGAAACTCCCGCGGATCCGTGCCGAACTTGGCGGCAGCCTCCTGGTGTCCGTAGTCCACGCGGAAGATCACCGGCCACTCGGGCCAAGGGTTGTCGGGCGCACGATTCGCCGGAGGCTTCGGCAGGAGCTCGAAGTTGACGAGCGAAGCACACCCGTGGCGAATCGAGGTGCCGATGCAATCGGTGCCGGTGTCGCCGCCGCCGATGACGATGACGCGCTTGCCCTTGGCGCTGGTGTACGCGCCGTCTTCGAGCTCGCTGTCGAGAAGGCTCTTGGTGTTCTTCAGGAGGAACTCCATCGCGAAATGGATCCCGTTCAGCTCGCGGCCCGGAATCGGCAAATCCCGGGGCCGGGTGGCGCCGGTCGCGATGATGACCGCATCGTGCTCACGCCGGATCTTCTGGGCATCGGTGTTCACGCCGACGTGCGCGTTGGTGACGAACCGCACGCCTTCCGCGCGCATGATGTCGAGCCGTCGCTCGACGATGCGCTTCTCGAGCTTCATGTTGGGGATCCCGTACATCAGCAGGCCGCCGATTCGATCATCCCGCTCGTAAACGGTCACGTGATGGCCGGCCCAGTTGAGCTGTTGTGCAGCGGCGAGACCGGCAGGTCCGCTTCCGATGATGGCGACCTTCTTGCCGGTCCGTTCTTCGGGCGGCTTCGGCTCTATCCATCCCTCGGCAAACCCTTTGTCGACGATGGCGCACTCGATGTTCTTGATCGCGACCGGCGGCTCGTTGATTCCGAGCACGCAGGCTCCCTCACACGGCGCCGGGCACACACGGCCGGTGAACTCGGGGAAGTTGTTCGTCTTGTGGAGGCGATCGAGCGCCTCCCTCCAGCGTCCCCGATAGACGAGGTCGTTCCATTCGGGAATGAGGTTGTCGATGGGGCACCCGGTGGCCGACTGGCAGAAGGGAACCCCACAGTCCATGCAACGCGCGCCCTGCTTCTTGAGGTGTTCCTCGGGCACGTCCACCAAGAATTCGTCCCAGCCGGAGACGCGCTCGAGCGGATCACTATACGGAACCGTCTCTCGGGGAAACTCTTTGAAACCTGTCGGCTTACCCATCGTCCTACTCCGCCGCCGGACGGCCCTCGACCTGCGCGAGGTCAGGTCCTGGTACGCCCACTGAAAGGTCGCCCTTTTCGCGAAGGACGCGCTTGTAGTCTGTCGGCATCACCTTGACGAAAGTGCGCAAGGCCGCATCCCAATCGGCGAGGACGCGCTCCGCGACGGTCGACCCGGTGTATTGGAGGTGCTCTTCGATGAGCCCCTTCAAGACCGCGATCTCCTCCGCGTATTCGAGCCGTTCGAGCTCGATCATCTCCATGTTGCACTTGGTCTCGAAGTCGCCACGGCTGTCGAGCACGTAGGCCACGCCGCCGCTCATGCCAGCGCCGAAGTTACGCCCGGTGTTGCCGAGGATCACCGCCCGGCCGCCCGTCATGTACTCGCAACCGTGATCGCCAACGCCCTCGATGACGGCCCATGCGCCGGAGTTCCTCACGCAGAAGCGCTCTGCGGCGCGCCCGCGGAAAAACGCCTTCCCTTTGATCGCGCCGTACAAGACGACGTTGCCGACGATCATGTTCTTGGCCGGTTCGAAGGTCGACTTCCGCGGTGGGTATACGATGAGCTTGCCACCCGACAATCCTTTTCCAACGTAATCGTTGGCGTCGCCCTCGAGCTCGAGCGTGACGCCCTTGGCAAGCCAGGCGCCGAAGCTCTGGCCTGCGGAGCCGTCGAGCTTGAAGCGCACCGTGCCATCGGGAAGCAGCTCCTCGCCCCACGCTTTCGCGATCTCGTGACTGAGCATCGTCCCGACGGTCCGGTTCGTGTTCTTGATTCTGAGTTGGCCGCGGACCGGCTTGCCCTCCGTGATGGCGGGCTGCGCGAGCTCGATGAGCCGATTGTCGAGCGCCTTGTCGAGACCGTGGTCCTGCTTTTTGGTGCAGTAGACCTCGGTGACGGCGTTCTTCTTCTTGGCAGGCGTGAGGATGGGTTTGAGATCGATGCCCTGCGCCTTCCAATGGACGATCGCATCGGCGGTGTCGAGCATGTCGACCCTGCCGATCATCTCGTTGAACGTGCGGAGCCCGAGAGAAGCCATGATCTCGCGCGCCTCCTCTGCTACGAGGAAGAGGTAGTTGATCACGTGCTCGGGCTTACCCGTGAACTTTTTGCGAAGCTCCGGGTCTTGCGTGGCAATGCCGACCGGGCAGGTGTTGAGGTGGCACTTACGCATCATGATGCAGCCGATCGCGATGAGCGGAGCGGTGCTCAAGCCGATCTCCTCGGCGCCGAGAAGCGCGGCGATGACCACGTCGCGGCCCGTCTTGATCTGGCCGTCCGTCTGCAGAACGACGCGGCTTCTGAGGTCGTTCATGACCAGGGTTTGGTGGGTCTCCGAGATGCCCAGCTCCCAGGGCAGACCGGCATGCTTGATCGAGGTCAACGGTGAGGCGCCGGTGCCGCCGTCGTGCCCGCTGATGAGGATGTGGTCGGCGTGCGCCTTCGCCACCCCTGCGGCGATGGTGCCGACCCCGACCTCGCTGACGAGCTTGACGCTGATGCGGGCCGAAGGGTTGCTGTTCTTCAGGTCGTAGATCAGCTGCGCGAGGTCTTCGATCGAATAGATGTCGTGGTGCGGCGGCGGGCTGATCAGACCGACACCCGGCGTCGAGTGACGCACCGAGGCGATCTTTTCGTCCACCTTGCGACCGGGCAGCTCACCACCCTCGCCCGGCTTCGCACCTTGCGCCATCTTGATCTGGAGCTCGTCGCTGTTCGTGAGGTAGTTGATGGTCACACCAAAGCGCCCGGACGCGACCTGCTTGATCGCCGAACGCATGGGATTCATCGAGCCATCCGGCAGGGGCTTGTAGCGTTCCGGATCCTCGCCGCCCTCTCCGGTGTTGGACTTGCCACCGAGCTGGTTCATCGCGATGGCGAGGGTCGAATGTGCTTCCGCCGAGATCGACCCGAAGCTCATGGCCCCGGTGGCAAAACGCTTTACGATCTCGCTTGCGGGCTCGACCTCGCTCAGCGGAATGGCCTTGCCCTTCTTGAACCGCATGAGCCCGCGCAGCGTGCATCGATCACGGGCGCTGTCATTGGCTTGCTCGGCAAACTTCTTGTAGGCCTCGCGGCTGTTCGCGCGCGCCGCCACCTGCAGGCTGGCGATGGTCTGCGGGTTCCACATGTGCCGCTCGCCACTGGCCCGCCAGTGAAACTGCCCGTCGTTGGCAAGAACGGGAAGCCGAAACTCCTCCTGCTCGACGGGGTAACCGAAGGCGTGACGCTCGAAGAGCTCCTCTGCGAGCACGTTGAAGCCCACGCCTTGAATGCGACTCGCGGTACCGGCAAAGCAGAAGTCGATCACGGAGCTGTTGAGCCCCACCGCTTCGAAGATTTGGGCCCCCTTGTACGACTGAAGGGTCGAGATGCCCATCTTGCCGAACACCTTGAGCATGCCCTTGGCGACCGCCTTCCGGTAGCCGGCCACGATGCTGTCGTCGTCCGGAAACACCTCCGCGTCCAGCGTGCCCAGGCGCCGCTCCTGCCAAAGCGCCTCGAAGGCCAAGTACGGATTGATCGCGTCGGCTCCGTACCCGAGCAGGCAACAATGATGGTGCACCTCGCGAGCCTCGCCTGTCTCGACGACCACGCCCACGCGCGTGCGCTTCTCGGTGCCGACCAGGTGGTGATGAACCGCGCCGGTGGCGAGCAGCGCGCTCACCGGAATGCGGTCCGCGCTCACCGCCCGGTCCGTGAGCACGATGAGGCTATATCCTTCATCGACGGCCTGCTCCGCCTCTTGACGGATGCGCCGAAGCGCGGGCTCGAGACCGGCTGCGCCCTCGCTTCTGGGCCAAGTGATGTCGATGATCTTGCTTCGCCACCCGCGCTCCGCGATGGTCTTGAGGGCAGTTACCTCTTCGTTGGTGAGGATCGGGTGCGGAACGCGGAGACGATGGGCGTGCTCCGGCGTCGTCGTGAGCAGATTCTGCTCAGGACCGATGTAGCACTCGATTGCCATGATCACCTCTTCGCGGATCGAGTCGATCGGCGGATTGGTGACCTGCGCGAAGAGCTGCTTGAAATAGTCGTACGTGAGCCGCGGCTGATCGCTCAGCACGGCGAGCGCAGCATCATTGCCCATGGAGCCGACCGGATCCCGCTTTTCTTGGATCATCGGGCGCAACATGAATTCCATGGTCTCGACGGTGTAACCAAACGCCTGCATGCGAGGGAGCAGCGTGTCGGGATCGAAACCGTGCGCGTCCTCGTTCACCGGAAGCTTGGTGAGCCTCAGGCGCTGCTCCTCGATCCACTTCCCGTATGGCCGGCGCGACGCGATGTCGCTCTTCAGCTCCGCGTCTGGAATCATCCGGCCCTGCTCGAAGTCGATCAGGAACATGCGGCCCGGCTTGAGCCGTCCCTTATGCTTCACCATCTCCGGTGAAACCGGAAGCACGCCGACCTCGGACGCCATGATCACGCGGTCGTCGTGCGTGAGGTAGTAGCGGCTCGGACGCAGACCGTTGCGATCCAACACGGCGCCAATGACCGTGCCATCGGTGAAGGCAATCGATGCAGGGCCGTCCCACGGCTCCATCAAGCAGGAGTGGTACTCGTAGAAGTCGCGCTTCACCTGCGGCATGTGCTCGTGCTTCTGCCAGGCCTCGGGAATCATCATCATCGCGGCCTCGGGCATCGAGCGGCCGTTCATGTAGAGAAACTCGAGGACGTTATCGAGCGTGCCCGAATCCGAGAGGCCTTCCTCGGCCACCGGAAACAACTTGCGCAGGTCGCCTCCAAAAAGCTCGCTCTTGACGACGCCCTGCCGCGAGCGCATCGCGTTCTTGTTACCACGAAGCGTGTTGATCTCGCCGTTGTGGCTCAGGCAGCGCAGCGGCTGCGCACGTTCCCAAGTTGGGAAGGTATTGGTTGCAAAGCGCGAATGGACCATCGCCAGGTGGGTCTCGAAGTCCGGGTCCGTGAGGTCCGCGTAGAAAGGCAGCACTTGCTCGCATGCGAGCATGCCCTTGTAGATGATCGTCTTGCTGGACAGCGAGCACGCATAGAGCATGCCCCGCTGCTGGAGGCTTCGATCGGCGCGAAGCGGGCTCGCCGCGCTCTTGCGGATGACGTAGAGCTGGCGCTCGAACGACTCTTGGTCGACACCCTCGGCAGCGCCGACGAAGAGCTGCTCGATTTGCGGTATGCTTTCGAGCGCCGTCGGGCCGAGGTTCGCGCCATCTGGATCGGTCGGCACGACGCGCCAGCCGAGGAATCGCTGTCCCTGGGTCTCGATGGCGCGCTCGAAGGCAGCCTTGCAGTATGCGCGCTCCTTGTCATCGGTCGGCAGAAAGATGTTCCCGACGCCATATTGCCCACGCTCGGGAAGCTCGATGCCGAGCTCTGCCCGTGCAACGCGGCGCAGGAGCTTGTCGGGAAGCGCCGTGAGCATCCCCGCGCCGTCGCCGGTGTTCGTCTCCGAGCCGCGCGCGCCCCGGTGGTCCATGTTGCACAGGATGCGGTTGGCGTCTTTGACGATCTGATGCGAGGCCACGCCCTTGATCTGGGCAACGAACCCAACACCGCAGGCGTCCTTTTCGTTCGCCGGGTCGTAGAGACCATGTTTTTCAGGGAGTCCGTACTTCATCTTTCAATCGTCTCTGAGGGGGTTGCGATTGACCTTTCCGACGGGGGGAACCGCCCCCGGTCGAAAAGGGTCAAGAAGGTCTGGGCGTTGCCGGGTCGGGTTTGCGGCGGGGACGTTTGCGGCGCCGCGCCTCGGACGCGGGCTCGCAAGGGGGTAGAGCGACCTCCACCCTCTCGGTGTGAGTCGAAAGCACCACCATGGTTTCGGTGCCGGCGACCCCTTCCATGGACCGGATGCGACTGATGAGCTTCTCCAGGTCCGCGGTGTTCTGCGTCTTTACCTTGAGAAGGAGGGTGTGGCCACCGGTGACGTGGTGGCACTCCAGCACCTGCGGGATCGACTCCACCCAGATCTCGAACTCCGAGATCTGCTGCGGGTTGCTGACGGAAACCCCAATGAAAGCGGAGGTATCGAGACCGACCTTGCGGGCATCGAGCAACGCGTGGTAACCCCTGATCACCCCGGCGTTCTCCAGCTTTCGGACCCGCTCCATGACGGACGGGGCGCTGAGGCCCACCGCGGCGCCGATCTCCTTCAGCGAGCGCTTGGAATCGGTCTGCAGCGCGTCGAGCAGCTGCCGATCAATTCCATCTAGAACGTATGTTTCTCCTAAATTCATTAGGCTGAAGCCTTTGGAAGCCTAATAGATAGGCCCTTGGGCAGCCTTAGTCAAATGGTCTCGGGAGCGCTTGCAAGAGCCCATTTTCTGTTTCGCCTGTAGATGTAATACTTTGATGTAGGCGGCCTGGAGAGCGCTCCGCGCATCCTGGTTCGGGGGGCTGTGCACGAAGAATCCGGGCGTCAAAGACATGGAATCGGTGCGTCCCAATCTTTCAGCCAGCCTGGATATCCACTCGGCCGTCCCTAGGGCTGCCGCACCCGAGCGAATCGGGCGCTATGAGCTTTGCTTCGAGCTGGCGTCCGGAGGAATGGCCAGCGTCTACCTCGCGCGGGCCGACGGGTCCCCCGGTTTTCAAAAGGTCGTCGCGCTCAAACGCATCCACCCCCACCTCGCCATCGAGAGGGACTACGTGGAGATGTTCCTCGACGAGGCTCGTATCGCGTCGCGGATCACGCATCCCAACGTCTGCAGCGTATTCGACTTCGGCGAGTCCGACGGGGAGTACTTCATTGCGATGGAGTACCTGGTGGGGGAGCCCTTGTCTCGCCTGCACCGTCGCATCGTTGCAAATGCCGAGCAGCGGAGCTCACCCCTGCTGCTGGCCCGCATGGCGCGCATCGTCGCGCAGGCATGCGAGGGCCTTCACGCGGCGCACGAGCTCAAAGACGCCCATGGAGAGTCGCTGCACGTAGTCCACCGCGATGTGTCGGCCGAAAACCTGTTCGTGACCTACGACGGCACGACGCAGGTCGTGGATTTCGGCATCGCGCACGCTCGGCAGCGTGTCCATCACACCGAGGCGGGTCAGGTGAAGGGAACCTTCCCCTACATGGCGCCAGAACAAATGACGGCCGGCGGCGTGGACCGGCGCGTGGACATTTGGGCGCTGGGGACCGTGCTGTGGGAGCTGCTGACGCTGCGAAGGCTGTTCCTCCGGGACACCGATGTAAACACGATGTACGCGGTTCTTTCGGGCGAGATTCGGCCTCCTTCGGAGTATCGGGACGGTGTCTCCCCGGAGCTCGACGAGATCGTGCTCAAGGCGCTGCGCCGAAACCCGGACGAGCGGTGGCAAACTGCGCGCGAAATGGGCAAGGCGCTCCGCCGTGTGCTGGCGAAGGAACAGGAGCTGATCGGCCCGGCGGAGATCGCCGATTGGATGTCGGAGCTGTTCCCGGACGGCGAAGCGCGCAAGCAAAGGCTCATGGAGATCGCGCGAACCAACGAAGCGCCGGGGCTTCCGGCCGCGGACGTGGCACGGGACGTGAGTGGCGGAGGCGGCACGCCGATCCCCAGCACGGCGCGAACACGGACTCCGCCTGCTCCTCCGCTACCGGCGAGCCTCCTGGTGATGGCGATCGGAGTCGCCACCGTGCTCACGGTCGCCGTGCTCGATTGGTTGCGGCATTAGAGTCATCACGCCGAGCGCGAAGTACCTCGGACCGCCTGCATGGATGAGGCCCCGCATTCTTCCATCGCCATCGAGCACCGGTGCGCCCGAGCTTCCCTCGTGAATCGGGCACGACGACAGAATGCGGATGGGAGCCGGGCCTACCGGGCTCTGGAGAGGCTTCGGATTGCCATCCACGATGCATCGGCGCGTTCGCACCTCGTGAAAGTCGTCGTAGAAACGATCCGGCGTCACAGCGACCATCCGCACGACATCTCCCGTTGCGACCTCCCCCCGGCCGAGCGGGATCGCGGGACGCGTCACCTCCTCTTCCAGCTCCAGCACTGCGTAGTCGGGGGAGAGCCAGCTCCGGTCGGGCTTCGAAACCGCCGTGACTCGGTGGCAGCCTACCCACTGCGCGGGATGTGCATCGGTTTCGGCAAAGCCGAGCCACACGTCGTCACATGCCGTCCCAATCGAAAGCTCCCAGGCTACGCAATGGCCGGCGGTGACCGCTGTGCGGGGCCCGACTAGGGCTGCGGTGCACCGGATCGGATCACTCGATCCTGATAGTCCGACCAGTAGGGCAACCGATTGGTTGCATTCATCCCCTGCTGAACAGGAGATCTGGTAGCGGGGCGGGACCGATTCGACATAACGTGGGGCCGGTGAAGAGGCTCGCTGGCACGACGTCAACAGCCATAGTGCTGCAATCGATCCGACAGCGGCGAGTCGAACGGCCCTGCGCATCCAAACAAAATACCAGGCATGCTCCGCAATGCCAGATCGCGGAGATTGCATCGGTTTTTTGGCCGCAAAGACGAAGTCCGCTACACCCGGTGAGCATGCTCCGCACGCTCGGGATCGCACTGTTGTGCCTCGCTTCGCTGGCCCCGACCCGAGTGGGGGCCGAAGCGCCCATGGTCGTGGTCCAGGAAGGCGACGCGCTCAGCTTGATCGCGCAGCGCGCGGGCGTCTCGATTGCGGACATCAAGAAGTGGAATCGGCTCGAAGGCGACCTCATTCGGGTCGGCCAGCGGTTGGCCGTCGCGCCACCGGTTTCAAAGACGTCGGCGCGCGCGAAGACGAAGGCGACCGACGACGGGATCGACTGGACGCCGCCCTTCGACTACGGCGCCGAGCCCGAGACACGGCGCGAAGCGCCCATTGCCGCGAGGGATCCTCGAAGTGCCGTGGCCACACGACTTTCCGAAGAGACGGAGTCGAAGAAACGACGGTCCCGAACGTACCGTGTTCAACAAGGCGACACGCTGACCGACATCGCACTGCGCCACAACACGACGATCGGAGAGCTGCTGGCTGCCAACCCAGCCCTCAAGGCGGATCGCATCTACCCCGGGCAGACGATCGACATCGGCGACCCACGACCGGAGGTCGTCTTTCGACTCGAACGAGGGGACACCTTGCTTGCCGCGGCAGAACGATACCGGGTGAGCCCGCGGGACCTAACCCGATGGAACGCAACCCTGCGCAACCCCAACCCCAAGCCCGGTACGGCGATACGGATCTACACGAGAGAGCCTGTCAGCACATCGGAAGCAATCGGCCCGACCAATCGCGGCGTCTTGGAAAACGGCGTTCAGCTGCCGCCCCACCCCGGGTACCGCATTCGTTCCACCTCGCGAGCCTATGGAACCGAGGAAACCACGCGCTGGATCGTCGAGGCCTTCGATGCGGTCGATGGCAAGTTCAAGCAGACCAAGTCGGTGCGAATTCACGACATCAGCGACCGGGACGGCGGCAGGCTGCGGGACCACAAGAGCCACCAGAACGGGCGCGACGCCGACATCAGCTACTACCAAGAGGAATGCAGCTCAAATGGGTGCCGCTTCACGGAATTCAGATCGTCCGACTTGGACGTGGCGAGGCAGTGGGCGCTCCTCGAGCATTGGCTTCGCAACGGCCAGGCCGAGGTGATCTTCATCGACTATCGCCTGCAAGCCAAGCTCTACAAGTACGCGCGGCGCAAAGGCGTCCCCAAGAACCTGCTCGACCAGTGGATCCAGTATCCGCGGGGGCGGTATGAGCCCGAGGGCATCATCCGTCACTACCCGAATCACGAGGACCACCTGCACGTGCGCTTCGTGTGCCCGTACTCCGACCGCCGGTGCAAGCCTTAGGCTTTGCTGAATAGCGCTGCCTCGAGCTTCCGCATCGCGGCCGCGCGCGCGTTGACGCGGAGCCTTTGCTCCGGCGTCATTTCCCCGTACGTGATCGCATAGCCGTCCGGTAAGAACATCGGCTCGAACCCATGCCCCAGGGCGCCGCGAACCGGCCAAACCAGCGTACCCCGCGTCTGTCCGCGAAAGGTGCGCGCCTCTCCATCGGGTCGGGCCACGCACAGAACGCAGACATAGGTGGCACGGCGGGAGACGTCGGGTCCGAGGGCCGCGAGGCGCTCCTGCACGCGCTGCCGCGCCACCGCGAAGTCGCCGCTCGGCCCGGCCCAGTCACGCGTGTGGATACCCGGCTCTGCGCCGAGCGCGTCCACCTCCATGCCCGAGTCATCCGCGATCGCGGTGCAGCCGGTCGCCCGCGCGGCACAAATGGCCTTGAGCTCTGCGTTGGCCTCGAAGGTCGAGCCCGACTCTTCGGGCGCCTCGAGGGCGAGCGCGCTTGCGGGGCGAAGACGGACTGGAAAGCCGGCGAGCAGCTGATTGAGCTCCCGGACCTTGCCCTCGTTGTGGCTCGCCAGCACCCAATCCTCGGTTTCCGCGCGCGTCACAAAGCTCCCTCCAACCGGCATCCCTGCCGTGGGACATCCAACGAAACCCCAACGAGCACGGGGGGTTGCCCGAGCAAGGTGGTAAGGCTACACGCAGGCGATCGCAACCGGATGCAAGCATGCCGTGTCCGTGATACACGACGGGCTCCTTTTTGCGCGCCCCAGGGCCGGCTTCCCCAGCGTTTCGAGGAATACCTAGCGATGTCAGAGAGCAACACTTCCGTTCCACCGCGAATTTTCGAGCATTCCACCCGCAAAGATTGGGGCCGCTCGGTGCTTATTCAGGAAATCCCGGACAAGCGCACCTTCCTTTTCGAAGACGGAACGGAGCGCAGCTTCCGGCCGGACTACTGGCACAAGATGGAGCTCGTCGACGTGCAACCGAGCGAAGCGGTGCGGATCGATCGCCTCGCCCGCCGAAATCAAACCCCGACGCCCGGGTCGGCGCGCAAGTCGAAGGCACCTTTGAAGAAGCCGGAGATCACCTTCGCGCAGCAGGTCGCGTACTTCATGCAGCTCTATCCCGTCGGCTTCGAGGACGAGGGCTACATCAAGTCGGAACGGGGAGAGCGAGGCGCCAAGGGCGCGGAGAAGCTCAAGAACGCGGCTCTTGAGCGCGCGGAGGAAAAGCTCAGCCAGAAGCATCTCGAAGAGCTCACGGCCCGCGGAAGCTACGATGAAATCCATCAGCTGGTGTACGAGTTTCTGACCAACACCAAGAGCACGACGCAAAAAGCGGAGGCGACTCGATTCAAAAACATGTCCGCCGAGGCGCGAGAGACCTTCGCCAATGCGCTCGTCGATCTCCTGTATGGTGAGCGTCCGTTCGGAATCCGCTTCGATTCGTTCGCAGCAGCCATGGTGATCGAGGGCGGCGCCACGTGGCCGCTTGCTACGTTGCTCCCGGCGCTCGTCTACCCGGCCGACCACGTGTTCGTGAAGCCGACGTTCTTCAAGAAGCAGGCGCTAATTCTCGATATCGATCCCAGGTACGACACGACGCCCAACAGTGCGACCTACGAGCAGTTTCTGCAGACATCGCGTAGGGCGATGGAGCTCTTGCAGGAAGCGGGGCAGCGTCCCCGTGACCTCTGGGACGTCCACACGTTCATCTGCAAGACGCTGAGCCCCAAGGCCATCAAGGAAGCAACCGGCAAAGCGTAGCGAATGGCCATGAAGGCTGTGGTCCGGGCGGAGTCTTGGCCCATTCGCGGTGGATTTCGGATCGCCCGCGGCGCCCGTCGCGCAGCCGACGTCGTGGTGGTCGAGCTTCACGATTCCGGGTTGGTCGGGCGCGGAGAATGCGTCCCCTATGCTCGATACGGCGAGTCGATCGATTCGGTGTGCGAGGCCATCGAGGCCGCGTGGCCCGGTCTCGAGGATCCTGCCGCTCGCACACGGCTCCAGCGAATGACCGCAGGGGCAGCCCGCAACGCTCTCGATTGTGCGCTGTGGGATCTGGAGTCGAAGCGCAAGAGAACGCCGGTCTGGAAGCTGATCGGCCTCACTGCGCCGCCCGGGATGACGAGCACCATGCGAACGGTGAGCGTCGGCGCGGCGGACGACATGAAGAAGGCCGCGGAGGCGCTCGCAGGGGCCGCGACAATCAAGGTGAAGGTGGACGGCGGCGCGGATCTCGAGCGAATCGCGGCGGTCCACGATGCAGCGCCGCATGCCGCGCTGATCGTGGACGCGAACGAGTCCTGGTCCGATTCGCAGCTAGTGAGGTGGCTTCCGGACCTGACCGCCCATGGCGTGGCGGTGCTCGAGCAACCGCTCCCCGCCGGCCGCGACGAGGCTCTACGCGGGCTCGAGAGCCCCATCCCAATCTGCGCCGACGAGTCCTTTCACGATGTCGGATGCTTCGCGCTGATCGAAGGTCGCTATGACATGGTCAACGTCAAGCTCGACAAGGCCGGCGGGCTCACGGAAGCGCTCCGTTGCGCGCAGGAGGCGAAACGGCGAGGGCTCGGGCTCATGGTCGGTTGCATGGTGAGCACGTCGCTCGCCATCGAGCCGGCATTGCTGCTCGCGGGAACGGCGGACTACGTGGATCTGGACGGCCCTCTGCTGCTCGAAGCGGACCGCGAAAACGCGCTGCACGACGCCGAGGCAGGGCTCCTCGTGCCGTCACTTTCGATCTGGGGCTCCCCGTAGAAACGAAACCACGCTCTGAATCACGGTCGGGTGGTTCATGATGAACGTGTGGATCGCTGGAATCGTATGATGCTCGGTCGCGCTCGAGAGCTGTGTTTCGTCGACCTTGACGAGGCCGTCACCCAAAGCCCCGAACGCGTCACCCGCAAATACCGCGACCGGAACATCGGGAACCGGAAGATCGGTCAAACGGCCGCCGGCAATCTGTGCAAAGGAAGGTCCGAGGACCGCGCGGAGGATCCCATCGCCATCGAGCCGCGACGCGAGCGAGGCGCCCTGGTTTGGCGGTGCCAACATCACGACGCGAGTCACGGATGCACGCCATGGGCCGTGGTGCGCGAAGAGCTGCCGGGATACGAGCGCGCCCAAGCTGTGCCCGACGAACGATAGCGCGGCAGGCGTCGGGACGTGGTCGAGCAACTCGGCAACTTGGGCGGCATGCTCCTGAATCGTTGCTCGGGTGCTAGGGTAGTCCAGCCGCGCAGTGACGAGGCCGGCGCGCGTCAACGCGCGGTCGAGGCGGCCCAACGAGCGCCTGGTCCGGCCGAGCCCATGCAGCAACACCACGAGATGATCCGGAGCAGTGGACGCTGGAACCGATGCTTCGAGGGCGCGCTCGCACTCGGCCCTAGAGCCCCGGGACATGGTGCGCCCCCGAGGGTCGAGCAATCTAGCCGCCTCGTGATTCCAGCGGCGCTGCACGCGCCAACCCTCGCGCCACCGGGTGTCGGCCCAGAGCTGCGTGCCAGCTGGCTCGATCATCCTCCGAGGTCTTCTTTCAGCCGCTCCTGAATCTTGTCGTCACTCGGATAGATCTCCTCTACGTGCTCCGAGTCGACCAGCGTTGTCGTCAGTTTCTTGAGCATGTGCTTGACCGAGCGTGCATCCGACGCTGCTGTCACCAACTCGATCAACAAAGCCTCCTTGCGGTCCGGGTCCAGCTCGATCTCGCCCTGCTCGACCATTCGATCGAGTGACGCAGACAGTGCTTGCATGAGCTTGCGGGTAAACGGCGTGTGCTGGAAAGGTATCGGCTCTTCCTCGAAAGCTTGCTCCTCGTCGGGGGTCGGCACGCTTGCAGCGGTGCGCCAACTGTCGTGCCGCTCGATCCAGCGCTGCGCCAGCTTGGCGATCTTGGGATCCTTCCCGGCAGCAGCATCTTCGATGATCTTCGGAACGTCCCCGCCATGGATTGCCTGCTCGAAGTCGATCAGATGATCGACCAAAGCACGATGCACGGCATCCATGTCGGACACGGCAATGTCCGGCGGGAGCTCTAGGCTTCGGGTCGCCAAGAATCGACGGGTGAGCCACAGCGAGAGGCGCCGTTGCCAACCATCTTCGCGATCGACGGGTGGGTCGCCGCCATCGGACTCGACGAGCGGCCACTGACCACGGGAAATCGCATCCCATGCCTCGAAAAGCGGCGTGTCGAGGAGCTCCTCGAGGATGAAGAGCGCAGAGGTGGTGTCCTCTTCCCAATCGTCGTCCAGTACGGCGGAGGCGCTGCCCTGGACGTCCTGAAGCTCTTCTTCACCGATGTCGCCCTTGGCGTATCGGACCCGCGCGCCCATCCAGCGCAAAACGTCCGCGAGGTCTTCGAACTCCAGGTCCCCGCGCATCCCGTCCTTGATGGTGTAGACCCTGTGCCGCCCCTCGGGATCGGCGATCGTGTCGGCGACGAAGATCACGCCTTCGAGCCCGGGATGGATGAAGGGCTCGACCTCCGCGACCTGGAGCGCCCAGTGAAGTTGCCAAGGGCGACTCTCGTCGCCGACCGCGATCCCAACGTAGGGAGACGCCGGAAGCTGCAAAATACGGAACGCTTGCTCGGCATCCGCGGTGAGTTGCAACAGGTCGACGAACGCATCGATCCGCGACTCCCCCAACTCGGGAGGCTCGCCCGGTTGCTCGAGCGCCTTCCAATACGCCCGGATACCTTTTAGAAACGCCTGTTGGGGCATAGAGGGCGGAAACTAGCCCAAATCCGTGCCGATGACAGCCCGGGCGTCGACTTGAAACATGTTCTATTCTTGCCTAGACCCCGGAGCGAGACCCATGCCGGTCGACCAAGAAGCATTCAAGCAAGCGCTCCGAGGCTGGGCCAGCGGTGTGACGGTGGTTACCTCGCGATCCGGAAACACCGTGCATGGCATGACCGTTTCAGCCTTCTCCAGCGTCTCGGCCGACCCACCACTCGTCCTGGTCTGCGCCAACCGCTCGTCGACCACCCACCGCGTCATCGAGCAAGGGGGTGTTTTCGCCGTGAACATCCTCGCGGCTCACCAGCGGGAGATTTCCAACCTGTTTGCATCCCCGAACAACGAAGACACACGCTTGGACCACGTGACCTGGACAGAGGGCGTGACGGGCGTACCGATACTCGACGAGGCGCTCGTGGCGCTCGAATGCACCGTGACCAAGGCTCATCGGGAAGGCAGCCACACGATCTACGTAGGGCGGGTGGAGGCCGTGCATACGAGCGACCGGGAACCGCTGCTCTACTACAAGGGCTGCTACCGGTCGCTGCTTTGCGAGGAATAGTCCAGGGTCCACGCGAGCTTGCGTGCCCCATGCGGACATACCTGCTAGCTTCCGGGGCATGGTTCGAACGAAGTGGATCATTCTAATCCTCGCCGCTATCGCGGTCGTTGGCTGCAAGAAGAAGGAAACCCCCGCTCCGGCGGCCGAAGAGCAAGCCGCTGCCGTCGAGCAGGAAAAGCCCGCTCCTGCACCGGCCGAGCCGATCCAGCCGCTGCCCGAGTCGGTCGAAGTGGACATGGAAAAGGTGGTGCTCGGCAGAAGCCTTTACCACGATACGATTCTCTCGGGCGACGGAACCGTGTCGTGCGCAACCTGCCACATGCTGGATCACGGCGGAGCGGAGCCGCGCAAGACCTCGACCGGAATCCGGGGCCAGAAGGGGCCGATCAACTCGCCAACCGTGCTGAACTCGGCGTACAACTTCGTTCAGTTTTGGGACGGACGTGCCAAGGACTTGCAAGAGCAGGCAGCCGGCCCGGTCGCCAATCCAATCGAGATGGGTGCCGTCTGGGACGAGGTCGTCGCCAAGATCAAGAAGGAAGACGAGTATGCGGCTGCATTCGCGAAGCTGTATGAAGATGGCGTCACGCAGGACAACATCACCGACGCGATCGCGGAGTACGAGAAGTCGCTGATTACGCCGTCCCGGTTCGACAAGTACCTGCGCGGCGACGCGTCAGCGCTTACCGACCAGGAAAAGAGGGGGTACCAGACCTTCAAGGAGGTCGGTTGCACCGCTTGTCACGCGGGCGTCCTCGCCGGCGGCGCGATGTTCCAGAAGCTCGGCCTGGTGAAGGACTACTTCGCCGACCGCGGGACGCCGCTCACCGAAGCGGACATGGGACGTTTCAACGTGACGAAGAACCCGGCGGACAAGCACTTCTTCAAGGTCCCGACGCTTCGCAACGTCGAGCTCACCCCGCCCTATCTGCACGATGGGTCGCGCGAGACGCTCGAGGAGACCGTGGCCGTCATGGGCAGATACCAGCTCGGCCGCGAGCTGACCCAGCAGCAGGTCAACGACATCGTGGCGTTCCTAAAGAGCCTGACCGGCGAGCTGCCACCGCACGCAAAGATGCCCGAGGGCTCGTAAGCACGGGCTCGGAAAAACGCGACACGGGGTTCCACGGAACGGGGCGCAAGCCGGGGCTTGGCGGAACACGACACGGGGATGTGTCGAACGGCTCGGCTTGCATAGTTGGCCGGAAGGACAGGTAAGGTTAGGCCAAGCAAGCCTCGCCTCGGAGCTCGCGCCCAATCGGAGGTGGTTGCATGCATGCCGATTGTCACTCGCTACGTCGCCCCATCCCCGCATCGCGTTCCGCCAAGCCCC
>LJTN01000043.1 GCA_001303415.1 Myxococcales bacterium SG8_38 | reverse complement strand
GACAACATCGGTTTGAGAAACGCCGCCATCGAAGTGTTGGGAATGGTTGCCCAAGGGAAGGCTCGGAAGTTTGCGGAAGCTTGTGACCGCGCAGAGCCGACGGTCCGTAAGTTTCTCGGCGAGGCCATGGGAAAGACGCGCGATCCCCAGATGATCGAGAATCTACGAGCGCTCTTGCTCGGCCCGGACCCCAACGCAGCCGCCGCGGCCGTGGAGGCCTTGGTCTGCATCGGGGGCAGCCGCGCAGAGTCGCTGCTGAGAGAGAAGCTGTCGACCCCGGATCTCTTCGTTCGGATCGCGATCATCGAGGGCTTGACGCGGCTCGGTACTCGAGTGCCTTGGAAGGAGCTCGAGCCGGCCATCGAGGATGCCATCGTGCGCCGCATCTCGACGGAGCTTCTAGGTAGGACGAGCGATCCGCGAGCGCTCGACTTTCTAATCGAGCTCGCCACCGATGCATCGCCTCAGACATCGTCGGCAGCCTTGCGCGCAATTGCAGAGCTCGTGCGGGGAGCGGAGGCCCACCGGCCTGCGATCGTCGACCGCCTCAGCGCTTCCAACGAGTCCTTTCGGCATGCGCTGTACGAGGCGTTGCTCCATGGCGATACCCCAACCCGACAAGGCGCCGTACATCTCGCCGTGTTGTGTCGGGACGAAAGCTCGCTCGAAGCCGTCCTGCAAGCCGTTGCCGACGACGTAGCCGGCCCGGAGACCGTCGATGCGCTGCGGGCTTGGGGCCCGGCGCTGATCGATCCGCTGCTGATGCAACGCAGAGGCGAGCCGCGCGTCTGGGCGATTGCGCTCGAGCTCGCTTCGGAGATGAGCTGTCTGCACCACGATCAGGTGCCGGAAGCCACCAGGGACCGCATTCGAAGCATCATCGAGCGAGACCTGTGCGACGGCGCCGACGTGGTTCGCGCTGCAGCCGCCGAGAGCCTTCGGTGGTGGGGAGACCCTCGTGATTGCCGCGCGCTGGTCGAATGCTTGAGCAGCCCCTCGCATGCCGTTCGTGCAGCGGCGACCCGGGCCCTCGAGACACTCGCCAAGCGTGTGCCGAAGACAGTCGAAGAAGCGCTGAACAAGGCCGATCTCGATGGGCCCGGAGGCGCGGACATCGCGCAAGTCCTCTCGCGCCTCGATTCGGACGGCGCGGTCGAGGTGCTCAAACGCGGGCTTCATAGCGCGAGCCCACGAACACGCCGCGCCGTGGTGCAAGCGCTCGCAATGGCCGACGCCACCGATGTCGCGCAGCTGGTCGGCTACGCCGTCGCGGATGAGGACATCGACGTGCAGATCGCCGCGGTGCGCACGCTCGGCCAATTGGTGACGAGCGAAGCGAACGCGCCGCTTCGCACGGCGCTCGATTCGCCGTTTCCCGCGATTCGCGCCGAAGCAGCGCTCGCCCTCGGCCGGCGACGGGAATCGACCGCTATTCCACGAATCCGCGCTTTGCTCGAGGACGAAGAGCCGGTCGCGATCGCCGCCGCGATCGACGCGCTGGCGTGGCTCGGCGACTTGCACGTGCCGCAGGCCGTGGAGAGAGCCCTTGCACATCCGGACGATGAGGTCTTTCAGGCCGGCCTCCGCGCCGCACGCACGCTTCCACAGTCAGACGCCGAGCGGCTGGTGGCCAGAGGTTTGGAGCACCCTGCGTGGAACGTTCGAATGCTCGCTATCAAGCTCTTGCTCGAAATGGATACGAAGCACACCCGACAGCTCTTAGCGGACGCAATGATGGGCGAGGCAGACTCGATGGTGCGACACGCCATCGAAAGCGGCCTTCGGCACGGAGGCTAGCGTGACCTTGCTGCACGACGCGGGGCCGAGCCTCGGCTTGCAAGACTTTCGGCTTCTGCGCGATCTAGTGAACCGCTTCTGTGGCATCTACTTCGCCGATGATTCGGCTTACATCGTCGAGCGACGTCTCCGGGAGCGTCTGCGAGAGCTCGGGATCGACACGTTCGAAGAGTACTACCGATACCTGCAATACCATCCGCGTGCGGAAGCCGAGCTCGAGGCGGCCGCCGAGGTTTTGACCACCAACGAGACCTATTTCTTTCGTGAGGCCTATCAGCTCAGGGCGTTCGCGGACGAGATCTTGCCGGCCGTTCGCGCCAGGGCGCTTTCCCGGGGGGCCAAGCGACTCGACATCTGGAGCGCGGGGTGCTCGAGCGGTGAGGAAGTCTACACGATCGCGATGCTGATCGACTCGACCGGCTTTTTCGAAGGATGGGACGTGCGTGTTTTCGGGAATGACATCTCGCGGAGGGTGTTGCGGAAGGCGCGTAGCGCAACCTACGGCAGAGCCAGCTTTCGCGCCATGATTCCGGACTACGAGCGCTACTTCATCGATACCGAGGAGGGTAAGCAGGTGCACCCACGCATCCGATCGATGTGTCACTTTGGCCATCTCAACCTGATGAACGAGCGCCGCGCTGCAATCGTGGGTCGCGTCGACGTCACTTTCTGCCGAAACGTTCTCATCTACTTCGACGACGCATCCCGGCGAAAGGTGCTCGACACCATCTACCAGCGCTTGAACCGAGGCGGCTACTTGCTCCTCGGACACAGCGAGTCCTTGCTTCATTCGAGCACGGCATTCGAGATCGCGCAGCTCACCACGGACATCGCATATCGCCGGCCGCTTCCTTACACGGATCTGCCGCCACGGAGGTCCTAGATGAGGGAGCTTCGTGGATTGGTCGTCGATGATTCTTCGCTGAACCGGCGAACGATTGCAGCGATGCTCCGCGAGATTCCCGGCGTCGCCCACGTCGAGGTGGCCGACGACGGTGCGGACGCGCTTCGGATGGTCGAGGCCAAGCCGCCGGATTTCATCACGCTCGACCTGGAGATGCCGCGGGTCGACGGCTTCGAGTTTCTGCAGCTACTAATGGACCGACACCCGCTGCCAGTCGTGGTGGTCTCTGGGCGCTCCTCGAAGGAGAACGTCTTTCGCGCGCTGGAGCTAGGCGCGATCGACTTTGTGGAGAAGCCGCACGACGACGAGGCGCCTCTGGAGAGCCTGAGAAGCCAATTGATGGAGAAAGTGCGAGTCGTTCAGCAGCTCTCGCCTCTGGCGCTCGGACCAGGCGCGGGAGGCGGGCTCGAGCTGGAACGTAGCCCGGGCAAAAGTCGGCAGCATACGCGTGAGCCCGCGGTGATGAAGCGGGTGCCCGCCAAGGTAGTCGTCATCGGGGCCTCCACCGGGGGCCCGAAGGCGCTGGTGACGTTGTTCCGTCATCTGCACGAGGACATCGATGCGGCCATCGTCATTGCGCAGCACATGCCCCCACGTTTCACTCGCACGTTTGCGGACCGCTTGGATCGCACCGGCGTGGTGCGAGTCTCGGAGGCCAAGCAGTACGAACGACTCGCACGAGGCCACGCCTACGTATGTCCCGGCGGAAGATCCATCGAGATCGTCCCATCGGGCCGTGGGCCCGCTCTTCGCGTCGTCGAGCCCGACATACGGACGCACTACGTGCCATCGGTCAATCGGTTGTTCCGGTCGGCGGCGCGTGTGCTCGGCGACAAGGCGATTGCCGTGGTGCTCACGGGCATGGGCGACGATGGGGCCGAAGGGGTCGTGGAGATTGCCAAAGGAGGAGGAGCCGTGTTGATCGAAGCGCCGGAGACCGCCGCCGTATCGGGCATGCCCCAGGCTGCCCGCCACGCGGGGGTACGGCACCAGTCGCTGGGGATCTGGGCTCTCAGCGATATGCTTGCGGAGCTCGCCCGGCCAACACGAGGAATGAGGTCCGAACTTTGAGCAGTTCCTTCCCTGTCGTACGATGGTGTGGATGATGCGACGATATCGCTGCCTCGTCGTCGAGGATTCCAAGACGATGCGAAACATGTTGGCGGAGTCGATCGCTCGAATCCCCGGCGTGGAGGTCATCGAGGCAGACAACGGCCTATCAGGCATCCGCGCGCTGGCGACACAACGGTTCGATTTGGTGGTCACGGACCTGAACATGCCCGTCATGGACGGTCTCAAGCTCATTCGGCACGTGAGGGGAGATCCCAGGCACGAGAAGATTCCCGTCGTGATCATCACGACCGAGAGCGCTCCCAACGATCGCGACCGAGCCATGGCGCTTGGCGCGAACGCCTACATCGAAAAACCGATTCAGGCCCCGCGAGTCATTCGCGCAGTGAAGAAACTACTCGAGGTGTGACGAACATGGGCGCAAGCGAATCACCGCCGGACGGCAAAGGCATCCTCCACCCGGAGGGAATGCAAGCCGTGCGCGATCTCGCTGGCGGCATCGTGCACGAGGTCAACAACATTCTCGGCGTCATCATTGGCAACGCGCATCTGGCACGGAAGCACGCATCCAACGCAGAGGGGGTCGAGAGATACGTCGCCGAGGTCCGAAACGCGGCCGAGGAAGGCCGGGAGCTCATGCGCAACCTCGCCATCCTCGCCGGCGAGGAGCCTTTGAGGGCAAGGGCGCTTTCCCTGAATGACGTAGTGACCAACGCCATCATGGGCTTGAAGGCGCAGGCTGAGCTCGATTTGAGCAGTCGGAATCCGACCGTCGAGCTCGACTTGTGGTTGGCGCAGGATGCGCTTGGCGGCGTGGCACGATTCATGGCGGACACCAGCGCGGTAACCTCGATGCGCATCGCGACCCGCGTCGTGGGCACGGCAGTCGCTCTGACTCTCGAGGACGACGGTGCGAGCCCGACCGAAAAGGAGCTTCGCGTGCTGTTCACGCCGTTTGCCAAGCTCGACCGCCGGCCCAAAACCGGCCTCTCACTCACCAAGCTCGCACATCTGGCATCGTGCTTTGGGGGACACGTAGCCGCGACCATCCGCGAGCCCAACGGGCTCCGGATCGTCATGACCTTGCCCGTTGCCGATACCGCTGCGTCAGGAAACGGTCCAGGTATGCCCTTGTCGAAGAAGGGCATGTAGGTCCGGCTTGCCGAAGCGCTTCTTGGCGGCCTCGCGCTGAGCGCTCAGATCCTCGTTGTACACGGGGCCCTCTTGTCGATACAGGACGCCGAGCGCCACCACGTCGGCCAACTCGGTCAGCATCCAGGCCAGAGCAGGATTCGTTTCGTCATGAACCAAGATGTCCTGCTCCGTCACACCATCTCGTCCGAGGGTCACGGCCTCTAGACGTAGCGTCGTCGGGCTCAGCCGCAGACCCCGCTCGCCGTTCGCACCAAACCTCATGGGCTTTCCGTGCTCCAGCCAAAGCTGATGTGCAGGACCCGTTTTTCGGTCGGTGATCAGGTCGAAGACCCCGTCATTGAATACGGGACAGTTCTGGAGGATTTCTACGAAGGAAGCCCCTTTGTGCTGCTTTGCCGCGGTCAGCGCATCCGTCAGTTGCTTCGAGGTATCGAAGGCTCGAGCGACGAACTTGGCTCCTGCGCCGAGGGCGACTCGAGTGGGAATCACCGGCTGATCGATCGAGCCGAGCGGGCTCGACGGGGTCACCTTGCCCACCTGCGAAGTGGGCGAGTATTGACCTTTGGTCAGGCCATAGATCTGATTGTTGAACAGCAAGATCTGCAGGTCGACGTTGCGTCTGAGCACGTGCAGCAGATGGTTGCCGCCGATGCTCAGGCCGTCGCCGTCTCCCGTGATGACCCAGACGTCGAGCTCCGGATTGGCGAGCTTGAGCCCCGTTGCAACTGCAGGCGCGCGCCCATGGATGGTATGAAATCCATAGGTGTTCATGTAGTACGGAAAGCGGCTCGAGCATCCGATGCCCGAGATGAACACGGTGTTCTCGGGGCTGGCGCCGAGGCTGGGCAGCGTCCGCTGCACGGCAGCCAGAATCGCGTAATCCCCGCAACCCGGACACCACCGGACCTCTTGATCCGAGGTGAAATCCTGGCGAGTGTAGTCCTTCTTGGGCGGATTTGGGCTCATTTGTCGCTCCGTTGCAGTCGTTCCTCGACTGCTTCCACGAGTGCTGCGATGCGGAAGGGCTGGCCGGTCACACGGGTGAGGCTTTCGGCATCCACCAGGTATTCAGCGCGCAGGAGCTTCACGAGCTGACCATTGTTGAGCTCCGGAACCAGCACGCTGTTGAACGATCTGAGGAGCTCGCCGAGACCGCGAGGCAACGGCCAGATGTTTCGGAGGTGAAGGTGAGAAACCTGGTGACCCTTGCTTCGAAGCAACCGGACCGCTTGGCTGATCGAGCCGTACGTCGAGCCCCACCCGACGACCAACATGTCGCCGTGGTCCTCGCCTTGATCGACCTTGGCGCGGGCGAGGTCCCTGGCAATGCCGGCAATCTTCTGTTGGCGAACTTGGGTCATCAGATGATGGTTGTGCGGGTCGTACGAGATATGGCCCGTATCGCGGTGCTTCTCTAGACCGCCGATGCGGTGCTCCAAGCCCGGCGTTCCCGGCACGGCCCAAACCCGGGCGAGCGTGCCTTCGTCCCGCAGGAACGGATGGAAGCCCTCGGGGTCGTCGTAGTGCTTCACCGGGAATGGCTGGAGGGAGTCGAGGTCGGGAAGCAGCCAGGGCTCCGCCCCATTGGCCAGGTAGCCGTCGGTCAAGAGCATGACGGGCGTCATGTACTGTACGGCGATACGGACTGCTTCGATTGCCATGTAGAAGCAATCTCCCGGTGTTGCGGCGGCCAACACCGCTAGAGGCGCGTCACCGTTGCGGCCCCACACCGCCTGGAAGAGGTCGGACTGCTCGGTCTTGGTGGGAAGCCCAGTCGAGGGACCACCGCGCTGCACGTCCACGATCACCAGGGGAAGCTCTGCGGCGACGGCAAGCCCAATCGCCTCGGACTTCAGCGCGACCCCAGGCCCGGACGTGCCGGTCACACCGATCGCGCCTCCGAAGCTTGCGCCGATCGCCGCGGTCACCGCTGCAATCTCATCCTCGGCCTGGAACGTCGTCACGCCGAAGTGCTTGAGCCGGGCCAGGTTGTGCAAGAGGTTCGAAGCGGGCGTGATGGGGTAGGACCCATAGACCATCTCGAGCCCGGCGAGCTGCGCTCCAGCCACCAATCCCCACGCGGTGGCCTCGTTGCCGCTCACGTTGCGGTACACACCCGGGGTCAGCTTGGCCGCTGGCACCTCGTAGGCGTTGATCCCGTGAGGCAATTCGGCGTTCTCTCCGTAGACGTGACCTGCGTTCAGCGCGGCGATGTTGGCCTCGGCGAGCTCCGGGCGCTTTTCGAACTTCTTCTTGAGCCATGCAATCGTCTGATCGCGCTCGCGGGCGAAGAGCCAGTACATGAGGCCCAACGTCCACATGTTTTTGCAGCGATTCGCGTCTTTGGCCCCGAGGTTGATGTGCTTGACCGATTCGAGCGTCATCTTCGTCACGTCGAGCGCCAACACGCGGAAGCGATCGAGCGTGCCGTCCTCGAGTGGATTGGTCTCGTAGCCCGCCTTCTTCAGGTTGTTCGTCGTGAACGCGCCGGTGTTGACGACCAGCAAGCCGCCGGGCTTGAGCACGTCTTCGTTCACCTTGAGCGCTGCGGGATTCATCGCGACCAACACGTCCGGCGTGTCGCCGGGGGTCATCACGTCATGCGCGGCAAAATGGATCTGATAGCCGGAGACGCCGTAGGTCGTGCCCGCCGGTGCGCGGATCTCCGCGGGGAAGTCGGGAAACGTGGCCAGGTCGTTTCCGGCGTCAGCTGTCGCCGTAGTGAACTGGCTCCCCGTCAACTGCATCCCGTCGCCCGAGTCGCCGGCAAAGCGAATCACGACGGATTCCAGGATTTCACGCGGGCTTGGTTGAATGCGCGCGGCTGCAGAAGTCTTCATGCTCTATTCTTCAATTCTAGTGCCGAAGGCGTACGGGCGCCCGTCTGCTACCAGAATTCGTGACGGTTTCTAGAGCGTTGGTTCGAAAACTGCAAGCGGGTTGGACGCCGGGGCGCTTGCGCCCCATCTTCGAGGCATGGTCGCGGTCAAAATCTGCGGGTTGACGACGGTGGAGGACGCCCTCGGCTGCATCGAGGCAGGTGCTGACGCGATTGGGCTCAACTTCTGGCCTGCTTCGCCGCGGTGCGTCGACATCCCCACCGCGCGCGCCATTGCACAGGCGGCGGCAAACGGTGCCGAAATCGTCGGGGTGTTCGTCGACTTCTCCTTGGCAGAGGTTCGCCGGATCCTGCGCGAGACGGGCGTAGGATGGGCTCAGCTTCACGGCAAGGAGCCCCCGGCGCTCGTCGCGGCGCTTCTTCCGCGCGCGTACAAGGCCCTCGGCGTCGAGGATGGATCGGTCATCGAGCTCGCTCGGTCCTATCCCGGCGAGCACCTCTTGCTCGACGCCAGCGTGCCGGGAATGCCCGGAGGTACCGGCCGTACGTTCGACTGGGCCATCGCCGCGGCCGTTGCCCGGGAGCGGAAGCTGACGTTGGCCGGAGGGCTCCATCCAGGAAACGTCGCGGACGCCATCCGGGCCGTCCGTCCGTACCGCGTCGATGTGGCATCCGGCGTAGAGAAATCTCCTGGGCGTAAGGATCTTTCCCTGGTCCGCGCCTTCATCGCCGCAGCCAAGGATTAACCCTTTTTTGGTGGGAACAGCTGCCTTCTGGGAGCCGTTAACCGCTTCATGATAGGCTCGCACACTCGATCTGGAGGAGGGGAACGATGCGTTTGGCACTTATAGCTTCAGCTCTGACTGCCGTGGTGATGTGGTTTGCGCTCGGTGACACCCCGGCGCGCTCCCAACAGGCCGACACGAAACCAGTGCCTTGTCAGACTTGCGCCAGGGCGAAGGCTTGCCCGTACTGCGGTCAGCCGCCCCATGGCTGGAAAGCCCAACACCGCTGGGAGTACAAGTGCGTCCACCAGAGTGATCGCGCGAGCAACAAGGCCGCCGAGGCCATGACCGCGCAGTTCAACGGGCTGGGGGACGAAGGCTGGCGGCTGGCCAAGGCGGACAACGGCTTTTGGTGCTTCAGCCGAGTTCGTCCCCAAGAGCAATGAGAAGCGCAATGAGCGTGGGCTAGGCGCGGGCGAGGATTCGATCGGAGATGTAGCTCGCCATGCCATAGACGGTGAGCTGCGGATTCACCAAGAGTGAAGAGGGGAATAGGCTCGCATCCGGTACGTACACGTTGTCGAGATCGTGACAGCGCCCGTCCGGTCCGACGACGCTCTTGGCGGGATCTGCGCCCATGCGCATGGTCCCCTGCGGATGGTACGAGGTGAGGCGATACATGTGCTTTCCGTTTCGTAGGCCGTTGATCACCGAGTCGATGTCGCTTTCGCGGTCGATGGTGGTTCGTCGCGTGACCGGAAGATAGACCCGGCGCGCTCCGGCCGCGAAATACATCCGCGCAGCGCCTCTGAGGGCTTCGCGCACCGATTCGAAGTCGCGATCGTCGATGTCGTATTCGATCTGCTTGCGGTCCCCATCGAGATAAACGCGGCCGACGTTGTGGTCGTGGATCAGCGTCACTGCCGCCTGAAACTTCTTGCTGCGCTGCATGAAATCGACGAAGTCCCGTCCGATGCCGCCGTCGATCCAGGCGCTGGTGACGACTGGCCCAACCATGCCGGCTTCCAGAAGATAACCGCCCTTGAGCGGATTCTCGATATCACCAGCATGTGCCGTGATGGTCGCGCCGACCCAGGCATACACGTCGTTCTCGTGCTCACCAAAAACCGCCAGGGACGGGTGGCAAGCAAAGTTGAGGCCGATCTGGCCGCTGCTGTTCCCAATCTCGTTCCTCTGAAACAGAAGCGGCGTCTGCACCGCACCAGCAGCGATGATGACCAAGCCTGCCTCGACCCGAACGGGCTTCTTCGTCCCGTCCTCGTCGATCGCCGAAGCTTGGACGGCGGTAATGCGTCGATTGCGTACCTCGAACGTTTCTGCCCGCGTGCCGCTGAGGATCGTCGCGCCGAGCTGGCTGGCCCATGGAAGGTAGGTGACCAGCATCGATTGCTTTCGGTCGGTCCTGCAGCCCGAGATGCAATGCCCGCTGAGCGCACAGCTCTTGACGTTGCGAGGCGTGGGACCCGCAGGCACCCCGATCTTCTCGGCGCCTTCGATGAGAAGACGGCCGTTGTAGTTCACCTCGTGCGGCTCGTTTGGATGAATGAAGAGATTTTTCTCCACCCGTTCGAAGTAGGGTGCCAGCGCTTCGGAGGAGAGATTGTCCAAGCCGTGCTCCGAAGCCCAGTGCCGAAGAACTTGGTCCGGTGCCCGGAAGCACACGGCCGCGTTGACCACCGTCGAGCCGCCGATGCATTTGCCCTGCAGAATCGCCAAGTCCCCTGTGGTGTTCAGTTGGTTGCCATGGTCCTCGTACAGGGTTTCGAGCGCGGTCGGCGCGTGCTCCTGAAACCGATTCGATGGGATGTGCGGGCCGGCCTCCAACACCACGACCTTCGCTCCCGAACGCGAAAGCTCATACGCGGTCACCGCTCCGGCCGCCCCCGAGCCGACGATCACCACATCGGCTTGCAGCCGGAGGCCCGAGTCGGGAATCTCGTTCGGTTGCGTCACCCTCAATACGGGAAGACTTGGGAGCTCCGCTGTGCGCTCGTCCGTCATATTGGTTCCTGGGTCGCGCGCTCGGGCATCGGCGCATTGCCGAGGCTCACGACCCCGCCGGCGACGGAAACGGGACCCCGGTATCCGATCGCACGGCCCGCCTCGATGTCCTGCCAGTAGCCGAGGCAGATCAGCTTCTTGAGCACACCGACGATTCCTCGCTGCATCGCGATGCCGTTCTCCCAACGCCGGATGTAATCGAGCCGCTGCTCGGCAGACAGGGCGGCGAATCGGGATAGATGGAACCCGATCAAGACCGAGCCGTAGTCGAAGAGCTTGAGCCCGATGCGGACCTGCTCGAGGATGGGCTCGTCCATGAGGCCGAATGCACGCTCGATGTGGTCGACGACGGGGACTTCCGAGCGCGGCTTCAGCGAGGTGCCTTCGGTCGGCAGGTAGACTTCCGCAAAGCGCTCCATCAGCTCGCGCTCGTCTTCGGTTAGCCTCACGCCGCCCTCGGGCGCAGTGGCGACCTCGCTGCACGAGGGGAGGATGATCGCGCTGGCGCCCGTCAAAATGCCGAGCTTGGTGAACGTGCGTCGATGAAGCTTGAGTTCCACGTGTCGCCCTGCCGCCGACTATAACATGGCCGAGTCGTTGTCGGCGCCCTGAGGGGGCTCGGCCGCAGTGGCCGCGTCAGCGTCACCATCTCCGGCCGCGTGGTGGACGGTGTCAGCGTCCGCGACGGGCGTGGTCGCGCGGGGGTCTTGGGTTTTCCGTCGGGCTAAGCCGCGATCGATCAGCGCTTGGGTCGCTTCGGTCACCTGCCGGTGCAGCTCGGCGACGATCTCCTCGTTCTCTGCGTCGTCGGGACCATGAGGCAGATCGATCGGCGAGCCTACTAGGTAATGGAGCTCCGTCGGGAACGGAAGCGGCCCGAGCCCGAGATAGAGCGGCGTCACGTACTTCTCTCCCAGGAGCTTGGCAATGAGGCCCCCGATGCGGCTTTGCCGGACTCGCTTCTGCGACAGGACCTGCACGTAGAGCTCTTCGTTTCCGATGCCCGCCACCGGAATGATCGGCCTTTGCGCGCGGAGCGCCGTGCGAATGAACCCGCGGCTGTGCTGCCACCGCAAGCGGTACGCATCTTGCGGGTCGCCAAGCGCCTCCCTGGCTCCACCGGGATACACCAACACGAGTTGCTCGTCCCTCAGCAGCCGGATGGTTGCCTCCGGCTCTCCTTCGATCGCACCGAGCCCTCGCGCGAGCTCGCGTGCGATGGGCATCGCGAAAACGATGCGGTCTCCGAGCGAGCGAACCGGCCGGCCCGTTCCTTCCAAGATCAACGACAGCAGAATCGGCAAATCGAGCCCGAAGTGGCCGTGGTTGGTCACCAGCAAGGCGCCTTGGTCTGAGGGGATGTTTTCGAGGCCTTCGATGGTCGGCTGAAACCACTCACGCAGGAACGAAATACGCTCCAACATGCGTTCGTAGCCCTGCCGATCGAGAGGCTCGGGCGCTGTCCTAGTCGGCTCCGTCATATGCATGCACGCGGGTCTCCTATGCGCTACGTTCCGCGCCTCATGCAAGTCCCCGAAGCTGCTTTTGCCGGGCGCTACGGCCCTTATGGCGGTCGCTATGTCGCCGAGACCCTCATGCCGGCCCTCGACGAGCTCACCCGCGCCTACCGGGAGTCGCAGGCCGATCCGGCGTTTCAGGCTGAGCTGGCCTCGCTGCTCCATCACTACGCAGGCCGAGAAACGCCCGTCTATTTCGCCTCCCGCTTGAGCGAGATCGTCGGCTCCCGAATCTGGTTGAAGCGCGAGGACCTGTGCCACACCGGCGCACACAAGGTCAACAACACCATCGGCCAGGTTTTGCTCGCAAAGCGGATGGGCAAGACGCGGATCATCGCGGAGACGGGCGCCGGCCAGCACGGCGTTGCCACCGCGACGTCTTGTGCGCTCATGGGATTGCCCTGCGAGGTCTACATGGGGGCGGAGGACGTTCGCCGACAAGCACCCAACGTCCGGCGAATGGAGCTGCTCGGAGCCAAGGTACACTCGGTCTCCGCGGGATCGGCGACGTTGAAAGACGCCATGAACGAGGCTTTGCGGGACTGGGTGACCAACGTCCGCACTACCCACTACTGCGTCGGCTCGGTCGCGGGGCCGCACCCCTATCCGATGATCGTGCGCGACTTCCAAGCGGTCATCGGACGCGAATCGAGAGCGCAGATGCTCGAGCAGGCGGGCAAGCTCCCGGATGCGGTCGTGGCGTGCGTGGGAGGCGGGTCGAACGCCATCGGGATTTTCGCCGGCTTCATCGAGGACGAGACGGTTCGATTGATCGGCGTCGAAGCAGCGGGCGAGGGCATCGAAACGGGCCGTCACGCCGCGCCGCTGACCGCGGGCGGGGTTGGCGTGCTGCACGGTGCGAAGAGCTACGTGCTGCAAACTCCGGACGGCCAGATCGTCGAGGCACATTCGATCAGCGCGGGTCTCGATTACCCCGGCGTCGGACCCGAGCATGCGTGGCTCAAGGACACCGGCCGCGCGCAGTACGTCGCAGTCACGGACGATGCGGCGCTCGAAGCATTCCTGCAGCTTTGCCGCACCGAGGGGATCATCCCAGCGCTCGAGACGAGCCATGCCTTCGCCTATCTTCCAGCCTTGGCCGAAGAGCTCGGCGCGGATGCGGACATCTTGGTATGCCTCTCCGGCCGTGGGGACAAAGACCTGGAGACCGTGCTCCAGAAGCTCAAGGAAAGGGCCGAGCCGAGTGGGCCGCATCGCTGACGCCTTCGCAAGAGCGCGAACCGAGAACCGCGCCGCACTGGTGATCTACCTGTGCGCGGGCGACCCGGACTTGAAGACCACCGAAGAGCTCATCGTGGCCGCCGCCGAAGCGGGGGCAGACGTAATCGAGCTCGGCGTGCCGTTCAGCGATCCGACTGCAGATGGACCCGCCATCCAGCGGGCCGCCGAGCGCTCCCTGCGCGGGGGCACGACCTTGGCCAAGGTCCTCGACACGGTGCGGGTCGTTCGGCGGCGCACCAACGTGCCCATCTTGTTGTTCGGCTACTACAATCCGATCCTCGGGTACGGAGAGCAAAGGCTGGTCGACGATGCTGCGCAGAGTGGCGCAGACGGATTCCTCGTCGTGGATCTTCCTCCCGAAGAAAGCGCCGGCTTGCGCGGCCCCGCCATCGAAAAAGGGCTCGACTTCATCCCCCTGCTGGCGCCCACCAGCAGCCCCGAACGTATCGCGCAGGCAGGCCGCGTCGCGACTTCGTTCATCTACTACGTGTCGATGACGGGCGTCACCGGCTCGCAAGCGACCGACTTGAGGAGCGCAGCCGAACGCGCCGGTGCGCTGCAACGCGAGCTTGGTCGGCCCGTGGCGCTCGGCTTCGGCGTCAAGACGACGGGCGACGTGGCGACCGTGGCCCCCTACGTCGATGGCGTCGTGGTGGGAAGCGCAGTCGTGCGCGCCATCGAAGATGCGCCGACCCCCGAGGCGGCGGTGACTGCGGCTCGCGCGCTGGTGTCGGAGCTGGTCAAAGGCCTGCCCCGTCGATAATGGCCTTGTTTCCCCTGTGGATGGACGATAGTGTCCGTTCATGACGGTGAATGACGTCATTTCCGCCAACCTGCGCATGTTGCGGGAGCTCCGCGACCGCATCGGCCAGCTCGAGCTTGCGGCGCGGGTGGGCGTCTCCCGCCGCACGATCGCTCGCCTCGAAAACGCGGAGGTTGCCGACCCAGGCATCGTGCTCCTCAGCCGCATCGCCGCCGAGCTCGGCGTGAGCCTCGCGCTGCTCACCGGACACGAGCTCGAGCCGCTGACCCTTCCGCTGCCACGAGACGTCCGCGAGCGACTGAAGTCGCCGCAAGGCCCCGAGACCCTGGACGCGATGATCCGCGCCGCGAGACAAACCCACCCGGAAGCGGACCCAGCCGATGCCTAGCTAGTCCTGGTCCCTGCCTCGCATTCTCGCGAGGCTCGTCGTAGCGGCTTCCGTGATCGCTTTCCTCAGCTCGTCGTCATGCACCCGGCTCAATGCGCGCCCGAGCTCCTCGGGAAGCGAGGCGAGACGCACCGGTTCGGGCGGGGGAGGGAGCGGCCTCCGGTGTTTGGGGATCTCGGGCAGGGGGCCGACTTGAAAGCGTATCTTCTGGATGCCGCTTCCAGGCGCCGCAGCTCGCAGTCGTGCGAGCAGGTCATCGGTCAGGTAGTGGAGCTCGTTGGCCCACACCGAGGAGCTCACGTGCACGATCAGCACGCCACGAGCCAAACGAACCGGTCGGGCATGCTCGACGATGCGCGGAGGCACCGACCGGCTCCACCACGAAAACACCTTCGCTGCCTCGAGTTGATCAGGGGCCGGATAGACGCCCTTCAGAAGCTGGGAAATCAATTCGAGCTTGCCCTTGGTGCGCTTAGCCATCGTCCATGCTGGCTCTGTAGAGCGCGAGCAGGTCGTCCTCGCTGCACTTGCGAGGGTTCAGCTCGTGACAAGGGTCCGCGAATGCGAGGGCGGCCAATCGTGGCAAGTCTTCATCGGTGATGCCCTGCGATCGGAGATTGGAAGGCAGCCCGATCGACTTGCGTAGCGCCCGCACCGCACCCGCGCATTCGAACGATAGCGTGCTCTCGTCGTCCCCGCGGACCCCGAGCTGGTGTGCGATCTCGGCAATTCGCTCTGGTACGGCCACCCGATTGAAATCGAGGACAGCAGGCAGACACAAGGCATTGGCCAGCCCATGGTGCATCTTGAATTCCGCCGACAGCGGATGCGCAAGCGAATGGCACGCCCCAAGACCCTTCTGAAAGGCAACGGCGCCCATCATGGCGGCCTTCAACATGTCGCCCCGCGCCGCAAGATTGCTGCCGTCTTGGACCACGGCTTTCAGCGACTTTTTGCAGAGTCGGACGCCCCCGAGGGCAATCGCGTCCGCCATCGGGTGGTCGCCGATGGCGCAGTAGGCCTCGATACAATGAGTGAGCGCATCCATCCCGGTCGCTGCCGTCATGAACGAGGGCATGGTCCGGGTCATCAGCGGGTCGAGAATCGCCACCTCGGGAAGAAGCAAAGGCGAGAAGATCACCGTCTTTCGGTTCGTGGCTTCGATTGTCACCACGCCGCTCCGCCCGACCTCACTGCCCGTTCCCGCCGTCGTCGGGATCGCGATCATGGGAGGCAAGGGACCGTTGATCTTCGCGCTACCTCCGATGGCGTCGTCGTATTGGGCGAGCGGGCCTGGATGCGTCGCGGCCAGCCGCACCAGCTTGGCGACGTCCATCACGCTTCCACCGCCGACACCCAGGATCAGGTCCGCTTGGAAGCTCTGAAAGATCTTTGCCGCCGTGGCCACCTCGGACTCGAGCGGGTTCGATGAAACGTCGAGGACGCACTCGTGGGGAAGCCCACTCGAATCGAGCGAGGCGCGGATCGAGTCTAGCAGCCCGGCGCGCTCCACTCCGTGGTCGGAAACCAAGAGCACGCGCTTTGCTCCCAGCTGCTGTGCCTCGGTCGCGCACTGCGCGGCGGCGCCCTCGCCGAGCACTACGCGGGTGGGAAAGCTCCAGAGAACGAAGTTCTTGACGTTCGTCATTCCTTACCTACGCGCCTCTCCATCAGAGCATGAATCGCATCTTCCGAGCTCATGCGACCCTCCACTACGGCCACGAACGTCGAGGAAATCGGGGTCTGCAGCCCGAGGCGCCGCGCATGCTCGATCATGTGCCGGGCCACCTCGATACCTTCGACATAAGCGCCGAGCTCCCTGACCGCGGTGGTCAGCTCGGCTCCCCGCGCCAGAGCCTGGCCGAGGCGAAACTCTGGACGCTCATCCCCTGCCACAGCTGCAATGAGGTCGCCCAAACCTGCGAGCCCCATGAAAGTCGACTCTTCAGCGCCGAGTGTTTGTCCGATTCTCGAGATCTCGACCATGCCACGCGTCGCCAGCACCGCAAGCGTGCTCGGCTCGGCGCCGACCTCCTGGGCGTACCCGAGCACGACCGTGAGGAAACCGACCGTAGCGCTGGCGAGCTCGACCCCGACCACGTCTCGCGTATCGTACACGCGGAGCTCGGCCCCGCCGAGGGCATCGCGGACCATGTCGGTGATCTCGGGAAAGCCCGTTCCGAGAACGGCACCACTGGGCCTTCCTTCGGCCAGGGTCTTCGCGACCAGCGGTCCTGCGAGCGCACCGATGCGGCGGCATACGGTCTTTTCCCGGAGCATCTCCGTGACCGTTTTGAGATCGGGACCGGTCAGACCGCGGCTCACGTGCACCATCAAGTGACGCCCGTCGATGACCTCACCGAGTTGCTCTGCAGCGTCTCCGGCGTGTCGGGCGGGCACCGCGAGGAAAATCAGCTCGGAATCGAGGAGATCTTCCATCTGGTTCGACGCTCGGATCGGCTCGGGGACCTCTCGATGCCGGCGGCTCCACAACACCACCTCGTGTCCGTGTCGAGCCGACGCCTGCGCGATCGCACGACCGAAGCCACCAGCGCCCACCACTCCGATCCGAAGCGTCATCGGCGAACTCCCAGATTCTGGATGTCACATGCGGCCGGCAACTGCTCGGGAGTTGCGATTTCCTCTGCGAACGGCACCAAGCGATTCTGGTAGTAGAGCAGGAGCGATGGATCGTGAATCACGACGCGGCCGCCTTCGAGCGTCGCGGTGGTGGAGTCGTGATAGCCGTTCCAGAACGCGACCGCGCGATCTAGAAGGTCGTTCGGGCTGTCCTCCTTGACCACCTCGCTCGTCCTGGTTCGTCCTTTGGCCTCGAGCGCGCGAATCCGATCTCGCGTTTCACCGAGCTCTCGGCACAACGAGTCGCAATCCAGGCTGATCTCTCCGCGCAGACGTATCCGCGTGAACAAGTCCATTCCAGGTGTAGACCGAACCAGATCGCGGAATAGCACGTGGGCCACCACCTGCGTGCTCATCAGGACGGTGTCCTGCTCGTAGCGCTTCGCGAGGACCTCGCCGAGCTCTCGGGTGTAGGCGCAGTCGCGCACGGTATCGAGGACCGGCGTGCCTCGCCGTTCGACGTAACCACCGGGATCGAACACTCGCCCAGTCGGAGTCAGCGATTGGCCGTTGTCGTCCACGCGATTTCCAAATGGGTCAATCGGCTCGCCGAAGCGGATGATGCAAGCACCTCGCATGCCTACGACCTTGCGAAAGAACGCGATCCACCGATCGATCTGGGAGAACTCGTCATCTTCGATGATGTATCGAGCCTGGCCTTCTTCGGTGAGCCAATCTTTGATGAGGGTTTCCGCCTCGAGGACCAATGCATAGTTGATCGTGGTGGGCACGACCCAGACTGGACGATTGACGTGCCGGACTCGATTGGTGCTGAAGGCCTCGACCGCAGAGCCCAGAAGACCGAGCTTCAAATGGCGCTCGATCATGCCCGATCGGCTCCTCGTGCCTCCCGGGAAGAAAAGAGAGTGGTAGCCACGCTCGATCATCACTTGGGAGTAGAGCTTCAGTATGTCCTTATATAAGCCCACTCGGATTCGTCGATCGACCCGATACGCTCCGAGATTGTGCATGAAGAAGCTGATGATGGGATTCGTGAAGAGATTCTTGCCGGCGCCATAGATCACCGGCGGCAATCCCGAAATCTCCAGCGCCTGCGCGAGGACGATCGAGTCGAGGTTCGAGGAGTGCGTCGGAACGAACACCAGGCTCCCCTCGGGCTGCAGGCGGCGCAGAAGCTCGATGTCTCCCTGAACTTGCAAGACCCGTCCGAGCACCTCGGGCGACGCGGACATCAGATCTTTGGTGAGGCGCCTCGGCTCCATGACGCCGGCAATGAGCCGCGGCACGGCCCTCCGCGCGAACCGGTAGACGCGAGGGTCGAAGTTGCCGGCAACGTCACGGGCCATGTCGGTCACGATGGTATGCAGAACGCGCTTTTGCTCTGTGTCGTCCATCTTGCCGATTCGGCGAATCATGCTGCGCCAGTAACCGAGGCGATCGCGGGCCTCTTCATCGCGCTGTTTCTCCAGACGGCGGATTTCGTGAAAGGCCGCATCATTGAGCGCCATCTCGAGTCGAGCGCGGTCGTGCTCGTGTGCGGTGCAAATTCGATTGACGACGTCCGATACGATGTCTTCGCGCTCGGCGTTGAACCAGAAGATCGACGGATCGCTCGGCCGCGGCACGTATGGCTTCAGGTGCGGCAGGCGTAGAGGACGTTCCGACAGAAAGCGCTTCAACATCGATTACCTCTATACCGCCTCGAAGTATCGGCGTAGCTCCCACTCACTCACTGTCGTTCGATACTCGCGGCACTCCCATTCCCGCGTGCGAAGGAAGTGGTCCACGAATCCATCCGTGAGCACTTCTTTCGCGGCCGAGCTTCCGCGTAGACGCTCCACGGCTGCCTCGAGTGTCAACGGCAGGGCGCGCGTTGGATCAGTCTCTGCCGTGGCGTCACCTTGGCTCATGGGAGGCGGATCGATTCGCTGTTCGATTCCTCGAAGCCCCGACCCCAGACACGCCGCCATTGCGACGTGAGGATTGATGTCCGCGGCGGTCTGCCGAAACTCGACCCGCGCAGCGTGATCACTCGGCCCCAGAATGACGCGCGCGCCACATGTCCGGTTTTCGATGCCCCAGGATGCATTCAGTGGGGCCCAGACTCCGGGGACGTAGCGCTTGTAGCTATTGACGAACGGTGAATAGAACGCGGTCAGCTCGGGTGCCAACGACAGCAAACCGCCGAGATATTGCAGGCCGGTATTGCTCAGATTGTCGCTCCCAGCGGCAGCGAAGAGATTGATCTGCCCGCGCGAATCCCAGAGGCTCTGATGCAGATGTCCGCTCGAGCCGGGCAGGTCGGGATTCCACTTCGCCATGAACGTGACAGTGAGGTCATGGCGCGCGCAGATCTGCTTGATCGTGGTCTTGAAGAGCGCGGCTTGGTCAGCCGCTTCGAGCACATCTTCGTATCGGAGCGCTGCCTCCCACACCCCTGGCCCGGTTTCGGTGTGGATTCCCTCGATTTCGATGTCGTACTCGGCGCAGGTTTCGAGGATGTCGTCCAGAAGGATTTGGTGCTGACCTTCGCGCAGCCACGAATACCCAAACATGCCCGGGCTCAACGGATCGAGCCCACGGAAACCCTTTTCGTGGAGCGACTGCGGCGTTTCCTGAAAGATCCAGAACTCGAACTCCGCAGCAAAGCGAGCCGTGAATCCCGAGGCGTAAGCCCGGTCTCGGACGGTCTTCAAGAGATTGCGCGGACATGCCGGATGCGGGCTGCCATCGGCGTCGTAGAAATCGACGAGAAAGTTGGCGGTATCGGGCGCGTCTGGAAGCACGCGGAACGACGAGGCATCGATTCGAGCCAACGCATCGGGATATCCCGTATGCCAACCCGTGACCTTCGCATTGTCGTAGAGCTGGTCCGAGATGTCCCATCCGAAGATGACGTCACAAAACCCGAAGCCCTTCTCCAACGCGGACCACAGCTTTTCGAGGCTGATGTATTTGCCCCTCAGCACCCCGTCGATGTCGAAGCCGCCGACCTTGACTTTCCTGATGCCTCTTTCCTTGAACTCGCGCCGCAGCTCTTCGGTCACAAATCCTCCTTGGGGGCCGGAAGCATACCCCTTTTTCGGTATTTGTGGATGCCGTTCCTACGCGCGCTTTTCGGAGGGAATCCAGCGGTGAACCAGTCCCAAGCCCACCACGAACAGCACTGCCACTGACGCGTGCCCGAGCAGCTCGTGGCCGGTGCCCGGAACCGCGCAGTGCGCTTTGAGCACGAAGTTGCCTCCGACGCCTGCGGCTGCGGCCGCAATGAGACTTCCGAGCGCATTGCCGCGGTCGACCAGACGGAGCAGTGCGTATACCGGCACGCCAAGCAGCAGCCCGACACCCATGCACACTCCCGCCATGATGCCTCCATCATGTGCGTGGGCATCGGCCTGCGCGGCTGGAAGGGGCCAGAAGGCGGCGAGGACGGTCGCCCCGACCGCCACGGCTACCAAGAGCCACGCTTGCCACCTCGGTAGCGCGGGCAGATGGACAGGTCGCGTCACCATGAGCATCGCGATCACCATCAAAACGCAAAACGCGATCAAGCTGGCGATCCATGGTACCGAGCGGCCCTGCTCGTCTACGAGCGGAAAAGCGTACCAACCGACGACGGCGAGCGCCGCGAAGACCCCGAAAACGATCAGGCGCCTGACGATGGTCGAGCGGCTTCTGAGAAACCCGGCAATCGTCCGGTCGCTCTTTTCGCACTTCGACTTGACCTCGGAAAACATCTCATCGAATAGCGCGCGGCTCTCTGCAGGTGCGGGTGCGTCCAGCTCGCGCAATCGCTCGAGCGCAGCGTCGTGTCTGTCGGTGCCTTCAGTCATTCATCACCACGTATTTCCGAGACCAACAATTGTTTCAGTGTTGCATAGGCCCGATGTGCCCGAACACGCACGGCGCCCTCCGAAGTGCCCACGATTTGGGCGATCTCGGCGTACGGGCGCTCCTGAAACCAATGCAGCTCCACGACTTCCCGCTGGCTCGCTGGAAGCTTTCCGAGGGCCACATAGAGAAGCTCCGAACGCTGTTGCAGCTCCATGGGTGTGAGCTCTGGTTCGGGCGAAGCTTGGGTGTCGACCTCGAGGTCGGCCGTCTGCCGGCGCTTTTTTCGTCGCCAATGCTCGCGGACCAGGTTCATGGCGATCGTCATGATCCAGGGTCTGAGCTTCGACCCCTGCCGGAAATCGTTGCGTGCCCCGTGAAGGCGAAAAAACGTCTGCTGCACGATTTCCTGGGCCAGCTCCTCGTCCCGCAGGTGGCGTCGGGTGAGGCGCAGGAGGATCGGGGCATAGCGCTCGAAGAGCAACCGGAACGCGCCGTCGTCGCCATCGACGTAGGCCTCCATCAGCTGTTCGTCGGTCGCGCCGTCATCCAGCGAGCTAAGTGGCATCGCGCGCCTCTGGCTCCAAACCGACCGGAGCGGGTGATTGCTCTGAGCCCTTTCGAACATGGAGCCAGTAACCCGAGAAGGCCAGCGTGCCGAGCAAGATCAACAGAAGCAGCAATTGCAGCCATCCCCGCGTGGCGCCCGTGTCGGGCTCCTCGGTCCTGGTCGGTCGGATGGGGATCGGTCTTGCCCCCGAGGTGCTCAGGATCTTACCGGCAGGCTGTTGGCTGCTAAGGTGCGCCGGCGGCCGGCTGGAAGCCAGCGTCGGCACGGGAATCGATCCCACGCGGGAGGCTTCCATCCAGGGAGCGATGTCTTGGGTGCTCGGGTTCTGCTTGGCCGACTCGACTTCCAACCATTCGAGGGCGGCGCGCATGGACGCGGCATCTGGATATCGATCGCGGGGGCGGCTCGCCATGGCGCGCCGAATAACCTCGGGCAGGCCGGGGATGTCGTCAAACCCTTCATCGGTATTTCTGAGGGCGGGCGGCGAGCCGATCACCATGTGATGAAGAAGCGCGCCGACCGAATAGAGGTCGGCCGGCGCTTCGAACCTCCCGCCGCCGAAGAGCTCCGGAGCCATGTAGGCGACGGCGTGCTTGCCCGATCCCGTGTGGGCCGCGTGAGCGCTTGCTTCGGGATTTTCCCTCAGCAGTGGCAGAACCCCCATACCGACCACTCGGGCCGTCAGGCCGCCGTCCCGTTCCCGCGCGACGATGATGTTCTGAGGCGTGAGGTCGCCGTGGACCAGCCCCTGCTCATGACCGGACTGGAGCGCCTCGAGGACGTCGGATGCGAGTCGGAGGACGGCGAGCGAGCTCAGGGGACGATCGCGGAGAAGTGCGGACAACAGCGTTCCGCGCGTCTCTCGAAAGGCCAGATACGGGACGCCGTCGATCACCCCCGCATCGAGGATCCGCGGCACCGTGCGCGCACGGACCGATCCGAGCCCGTGGGCCATGTGGGCAAAGGCGGCCTCGGCGCGCACGGAGCGGGTCAAGTCCATCGGAAGAACGCACAAAACGAGCGGGGTCCCCTCCGCGGAGGCTCGGTAGTACGTGATCAAACCGCCCCAAGGAAGCGGCCCGTCGACGGCATAGCGACCCGCGAAGAGCTCGTCCGGGGGAGGATACGCACCACCACGCGATGGAAACATCGAGACCAAGAATAGACGCAATGGTCCCGTGACGCGACCCTCAGCGTGCGTCGCCTACCACTTGGCCCCTCATGAGAACCTCGCCGGACGGCTTTCTGGTGAGCTCGTATGCGCGGCTTCCACCGCCGGTGACCCAGGTTGCCATTTGCACCTGCTCTCCGGCATGCGTCTCTCGGACGTATTCGACCGAGAGGCTCGTGGGCTTACCCTCCAATCCCGACCGATGACCGGCTCGAGCGGCAAACCATCGCGTATCCTCGATGTAGTCGACGTACCGCGCCTGGTTCACGTGGCCGAAGCTGTCTTGGTCGCTCGGCCGTACCGTCCAGGATCGCGTCCACAAATGGGAACGATCGCCCTCGGGCCAGGCAAGTGCCGCTGGAGCGGGCTCGTCGACCACGAAGGTCGAAACGACCGGGTCCAGCGGGGCAGGGCCCCCGGGGCCGAGATTCACGATCGTCATGCGTGCCCGGGCGACCACGGCGCCATCATCGATGCGTACCATTCGGTGGCCGAAATCGAAGCTCGTTCGACCTACTCGGGCGACCCAGGTCGCGATCTCGAGCTCGTCTCCATGACGCAGAGGCTCGACGTATTGGTAGGTGCCCGCGCGGGCCACGCCGCCTTCCATCAGACCACGGGGGGCGTAGTCATCCACGGTGAATGCCTGCCATCGGGTGTGCTCCAGTATTCGCGCGACCCAGCCCGGAGACGCCGTTCCGGTCGCGTCGAGCTCGATTCCGCGAACCGCATAGCGGATGAGCGTGAGCTTTTGCTGTTGGTCTTGCATCGAGGGGCGGAACGGTAGCAGAAGCCGGCGTACATGACACCGCAGCGCCCGGCTGGTAAGCAGGCACCCCATGAGTGAAGACTTCCAGATCGAGACAGCCGATGGGATCTCTGAAATTCAGATCACACGACCAAAGACCAAGAACTCATTCGTGAGCACGATGTATCGCGAGCTTGCCGTAGCGCTCGAGCGGATGGAGGCCGACGATCAAACCCGGGTGGTCTTGATCCACGGGGCAGGCGAGAATTTCTCGAGCGGAAACGACCTCCGGGATTTCGTTCACAACCCGCCGACCAGCGCGCAAAGCGCCGTCTTCCGTTTCATGCAAACGCTCCACGGATTCGGAAAGCCGATCATTGCGGCCGTCGACGGCTTTGCCGTCGGCATCGGCACCACGATGTTGCTGCACTGCGATGTCGTCTACGCGACGCCTCGTGCCAAGTTCCTGCTGCCTTTCATGAACCTCGCCGTGGTGCCCGAGGCGGCTTCGACACTGCTGCTTCCGCGGACTGCGGGGCTTCGCCTGGCAAGCGAGCTGCTCTTGTTCGGCGAAGTGTTCGACGTCGAGACCGCCTCTGCCGCAGGGCTGGTGAGCCGCGTGGTCCCCGAGAGCGAGCTCCTAACGCACGCGCGAAAGCGCGCTGCACAACTGGCAAAGAGGCCGCCGGGCGTGGTCCGAGAGACCAAGGCGCTTCTCAAGCGCGAGCTGACCGAGGCGATTGCGGAGCGCATCGATCTGGAAGCCGAGCTCTTCTGCAGCACACTGCGTGAGCCTGCCGCGCAAGAGGCAATCGAGGCGTTTCTGAACAGGAAGAAATGACGGCAGCGCTAGCGCAGACCGAGTGCACCTTGAAATGATTCGAGGGCGGATCAGCTCAGGGTGTACTCGGTCTAGGTCAGGTGCTGCTCTCTTCGGCTCGAATGTGCTTGGCGACGTATTCACGTCCGACCTCGAGCGCTTCGGGGTCGCCGAGCGATGCGAGCAATCCGTCCGCGTCTTCGCGGGCGTCGAAGGATCCCGCCCGGATCGCCAATAGCTGTCGTTTGGTGGTGCGAAGCACGCTCAGAGGGCGGCGTCCGATGGCGGATGCCAGCGCACCCAGCTCGCGCTCGAGCTGAGCGGCCGGAACGATCCGGCTCACGAGCCCTGACCGAAGCGCTTCATCGGCTCCAAACGGCCGGCAGCTGAGCACCCAGTCGGCCGCGATCGTCTCGCCTACCAACTTCACGAGGCGCTCCATGCCGCCCCATGCAAGCGGGATTCCGGCGTCGAGCTCGGGAATCGAGAAGCGCGCTTCGTCCGTGGCGAGACGCATGTCGCAAGCGCCTGCGAGCACCAACCCCCCTCCCACGCAGTGGCCGTGAATCCCCGCGATGGTGATCTGCGGAAGCTCTCCCACGGCGTTGGCGGCCCGGCGTCCGAGATCCGCTACGGCACGGGCGTCCGGGCCTCGAAGGGCGGACACGAACGCAGGCAAGTCGGCCCCTGCAGAAAAGCAACTCCCAGCCCCCTCGAAGACGACGACGCGAATGGAGTCGTTCCTCGACAGATCGGCGCACGTTTGAATCACATCCTTCAGCAAGGTCGGCGACAGCGCGTTGAGCACCCGTGGCCTATCGAACACCAAGCGGGCAGCGCTATCGGTCGTGGTTAGCTTCAGTTCAGACACGCTTCTCTCCATGGTTGAGCGGTCGCCTACTCGAAGTTGGCCGGACGCTCGACGCAGTAGATCCCACCGGGCGCTTCGATCAAGGTCGCGCATTGGTTGCAGTGGCTGCAGCCGTTTTCGTAGTTGGCGCGCGCTTGCGCATGCTTCGGGAAGTCGGGATCGAAAATCAAAGCACGGCCCAGCTGGATGAAGTCGAATCCCGCATCCATGACGCGGCGGATGCTGTCGTTCGTGCAGACGCCGCCGATGTAGCAGACACCGCACTGCACCCGATCCCGAATCCGCTGCGCCTGCTCGAGAAAATACGTCTCTTCGTACGGGTAGCTCCTGAACATGAATGGTGCTGCGAGACGGATCCCGATCTTCATCAGGCGGCTGCTCTCGTGCGCGATCAAGCCGGGAGCCAGGCTGTCTCCTCGAAACAAGAGCATCGGGTTCATGCTGCTGGTGCCGCCGCTGCAGATGATCACGTCGATTCCGCCTGCCTCGAGCATGGCGGCGATACGCACGGAGTCGTCGTAGGTCACGCCCCCGGGCACTCCATCGGTCATGCTGATCTTGCCCAGCAGAGGATAGTCATCACCGACAACACGGCGGACCTCCCCGAGGACTTCGAGCGCAAACCGCATTCGATTTTCGAGGCCTCCGCCGTACTCGTCCTTGCGTTTGTTGGTCTTCGGGCTGATGAATTGACTGATCCCGTAGCCATGACCGAAGTGAATTTCGATCGCATCGAATCCGACCGACTTCATGAAGGCTGCGGCCTGGCCGAACACGCGCACGTGTTCGCGAATCTGCGGCTTGGTCATCGCTTCGACGCGACCGAGCCCATACCCGAGCCCGAGCGGATTGGTGCCCTTCGAGGGTCCGAGTGGCCGCTTTCGGGAGAGCTCGCGGCTCTTGGTGAACGAGCCGCAATGGCCGAGCTGGCCCGAAACTTTCGCGCCGGTGACTTGCACGGTACGGACGAGGCGCTCGAGCTCGGGTCGTATACCCTCGTGCATGAACATCATGTTTTCGTGCATTCTGCCGTCCGCTTCGGCAGCGCAATAGGCGATGGTCGTCATCCCGATCCCTCCCTGACCAATGCGCTCGTGAAAACGAATCAGCGCTTCACTGGGAAGCCCCCCAGGTGTCTTGCCCTCGAACGTCGCGGCCTTGATCAATCGGTTGCGCAACGCGAGCCCGTTGATCTTGGTCTCGGAGAAGCAGGTCCTAAGGGAATCGGGCATAGCGTCTGGGGCTCCCTAAGGCGTCACGCGTGCTCCTGGCCGAGCGCGCGGCGTATGTCCCGCATGACCGACTCCTCGACCTTTTCGAGCCGTCCGTCTGCCGCAGCAGCGATCTCGGCGGCGCTTTTCACGAGCTCGGCGTGGGCGGGGACCCCTTTCACGCGGGCGACGCATTGGAGCGCGAAACGTTTGCCATCCTCGGGGTCTGCAAACATGGCGTCTGCCAAATCTCCAAACGTCTTCTCGAGCTGGCGATAATCGATCGCCGAGAACACCTCGGCCTCGCTGCGCAGCACCTCGAAAAAACGCACCGCTTCGGAGCGGCTGAGCTCTCCATCGGCGGCAGCGACCAACACGAAGGCGCCCGAAACGGCGCGCAAGAGCCCGTCCGACACGGTTTCATCGAAGCGATTCCAGGCAGCTAATGCGTAGGCAACGGATTCTTCCGGGATCATTTTCTCTCCTCGAACGCCCGGAGCCTAGCCTCGTTACGGCCGGTTGCCCAGGTAGGCCTGCACGGCGCGCGGAACCGGCTGCCGCTGCAGGGCTCGCGTGAGCGCCCATCGCTCGT
>LJTN01000004.1 GCA_001303415.1 Myxococcales bacterium SG8_38 | reverse complement strand
GGCAGCACAGCGAGGGGGCGGGAGCCTAGTGGTGTGGTGACTTGAGGAGTCGGGCGAGCGGGTCCCGCTCGCGAGCACGCCCGTCGCGACCCGTTCTCCGGGGAATCAGTCGCACGCAATCACGCTCGCGCATCTTGCGGGGCCAAAGTCCCGTGACGGCGCAACGCGCCGTTTTACGGGGCACCGTCGAACAAGTCCTCGAACCCGCTCGGCTCGTGCCTACCGAACACGAGCGTTTCCAATATTCCGATCCCCTGCCTATCCCCCATCCTTGCCCGGACCACGTGGTGCACGTGAATGGTGCAGTACTCGTCGGGCTCGACCTCTTCGAGCTTCCAGCTCTCATAGCCCGTGTCGAGCTCGTCCCGCCACATCGCGTGACCCCACTCGGGATGCTGGTATCCAATACCCATCATTTGAAAACGAAGCAGAGGCTCGAGCTCGATGTCGTGTTCCGCGCCATCACGGGCTTCGAAATGGATCGCTGCCTTCTCCGGCCATCTCGTTCCGCTCCGCCAGCGGATCTCGTGACGGGCGCCCGCCATCACCTCCTGGTCGGCTTCTACGGCTTCGCTTGGAACTTCTCCGTCGTCGCCATGGGTCTTGACGATGGATGCGGAAAGCTCTTCGGGACGCCCGTCGGGCATCTCACGAGTCAGAAAGTGCGTGCAAAATCCGTCGAAGTGAATCGGTGACCAGATCCAGTAGACCGCCGGATCGGTCGTCAGACGGCTGGGAGCTCCGTCCTCGTACTCGCCGACCGGGCGCATTCCCCACGACTTGTCTCGCGTGCCGAGGACTTCGCTCCGTTCGATTTCGAACCGGCGCCCTCCAATTGAGAAGAATCCCTGCCAGGTGCCGTACTGAGTGAAGCGCTGCGCATCCATGATCAGGCGATTGCCGTCGTACATCATGTTCTTCGGCTCTTGAATGGGGGGCGCCTTGGCGCGGAAGGTCAGGTCGCACTCCATCGCGGTGTCGTTAGGCTTGATGACGACGCGGATGATGCGCATCGGCTTCACCACCTCGATTCGCAACGGCCCCGCGCTCGCGTCGATGGGGTTGTCTGCGATTCGGCGAGAGGCGTGAAAGGAATGCTGCACTCCGTCGATGGTGACGCTGAAATGGCCGTCCTGAACGAAACGGTTGGGATAACGGCCGAAACCGATCTCGAACAGAAACGTTCCCGATTTGTCGAACCCGTTGAACCAGTAGCGGTCATAGGCGTTTCGATTGACGATTCCGGTCTGGTTGATGGGAAAGGACGCCTGATGGATCAGGTAATCGTCGAAATCAGTGATCATGTCACTTCCCTTCGGCGAAAGGTGTGACTCCGCATTCTCGGAGAACCTCTTCCGTGTCTGCACCGCGCTCTTTCGCAGGCTTCGGATCGGCCGGTTTGGTCCTGGAAAAACGGGGGGCTGGAACCGCGTGTTTGATGCCACCGACGTCGACGAACGAGCGGCGTGCCACGTGATGCTCGTGCTCGAATACCTCGGCCGCGGCGAGCACGGGTGCAAAGCAGGCGTCGCTGCCCTCGAAGACCTCGCACCACTCGTCGCGTGTCTTTTCGCGAAACAGCGCTTCGAGGGTCGGGCGAAGCTCGTTCCATTTTGCGGGGTTCAGGTGCTCGCCGGGGGCAGGGGCCTTGCCTTGCAGCCCGAGGCGTTCGATCAGCTCCTTGTAGAACTGAGGCTCGAGCGAACCGATCGATACGTACTTTCCATCGCTCGTCTCGTAAACGTCGTAGAACGCCGCCCCCGAATCGAGAAGATTCTCACCGCGCTTGTCGGTCCAAAAGCCCTGTTGCATGCCTGCGTACACGCTGGCCATGAGCGCGGCCACACCGTCGACCATGGCGGCATCGACTACTTGTCCCTTGCCGGACTTCTGGGTTTCCAGCAGCGCCGCGAGAACGCCGAATGCCAGCAGCAGCCCGCCACCTCCAAAGTCACCCACGAGGTTGAGAGGCACGGTAGGTCGCTCGCCTTTTCGACCGATCGCATGTAAGGCGCCTGCCAGCGCGATGTAGTTGATGTCATGTCCGGCGCGAGGCGCCAAGGGTCCCTCCTGGCCCCAACCCGTCATCCGGCCGAACACCAAACGTGGATTGACTTCGAAGCAAGCCTCCGGACCGATTCCGAGCCTCTCCATCACGCCAGGTCGAAAGCCCTCGATGAGGGCGTCGGCCGTCTCGACGACCTTGAGCAGCGCGTGCTTCCCCTCGGGCTTCTTCAAGTCGAGCGTGATGCTTCTCTTGCCTCGGCTCATCACGTCGAAGCTCGCTTGCAAAAACGAGGGCTCGGGCCGGCCCACGCGAATGACGTCGGCACCGAGGTCGGCCAGCAACATCCCTGCAAAAGGGCAGGGGCCGATCCCCTCAATTTCAATGATTCGAATTCCGTCGAGTGGTCCCATCTTCAAAGCTCCGATAGCGCGCGTCGCAAGGTGATAGAGGCGAGGTTTTCGTAGTCGAACTCGTTGTCTTCATCGATTATCTCTAGCTTCTTCATGTGTTGGCCGATACGGGCCATCTGCATGGAGAACCGGGTGAGGGCGAGAATGGAATAGTAACCGAGATCGTCCGTGCTGAGACCCGTTGCTTCCTTCCATCGGGCGACCGTCGCTTCGTGACTCGGGATTCCCGGGAGACGCTCGAGCTCGAGCCCCTCGGAGAAGCAACGGTCAGACGCCAGCCACCAGGCCAAATCCTGCACGGGATCTCCTATGCGGACCATCTCCCAGTCGAGAACGGCGACGCATTCGAGATCGCGATCGAAGATCTGATTGGCGAGCCTCGAGTCGCCCCAGCAAAGGCCGATCTGGCGTTCAGCAGGCTTTTGGGATTCGAGGTAGTCGAGCCCACGCACGATGTCTGGGTGACGCTCCCTCGGCATGCCCCACTCGAAGTACTCTCGATAATAGTGAAGCTGTTGCTCTAGCGGTGTCGGGCCCCGTTCGGGCTCGAGCAGGAAATCGAAACCGAGGTCTTTCCAATCGAGGCGGTGGACCCTGCACATCGCTTCGAAACCACTCCACCAGACCTTCTCGCGCTCGGTCTCCGAAAGCTCGTCCGCTATCCAACCCTCGTCGTGCATGGGTGGATTGTCGCTCGGCACTTGGCCTGCAATGCGGTCCATCAGATAGAACGGCACTCCGAGCACCGCGGGATTCGGTTCGAACCATCGGACCCGAGGCACCGGGACATCGGTGTTTTCGAGGAGCTGAAGCACCCGGCATTGAAGGGCGATGTCGTACGTCGGAAAGACGATGTATTCTGTCGGCTCGAGCCGGGCCACCAAGCGTTCCCGGTGCTCTTTGCCGTTCTTCTCGTACAACAAGTCGAAGAGCAGGGTGTCGCTCGAAAAGCCCGTCCCGAGCGGCGCGTCTAGATCTTCGATGCGGACGTCGGTCGGCGGCACCGAAAGCCGGGGCGCCAGCCATCCCGCTAGTCGATCTGCCGTCGCGTCGAGATCTCTCTCGTCGTCCTCGAAACCCATCCCTGCCTCGTACGCGTTTGACTCGCCGCGCGGCTCTGTCATCTACGTCATTCCGTTGCGGCGGTCGAGCCCTGATGACCGGATCTGACAGAAAATGAGCAGAGCCCAGCTGAGCGATCCATTGACCCTCCCCTGCGGGGCGACGCTCTCGAATCGAGTGGCAAAGGCAGCGATGAGCGAGCACCTCGGCTCGCCCAAGCAGTCCCCCACCCGAGGGCTGGTGCGGCTATACGAAACCTGGTCTCAGGGCGGGGCGGGGTTGCTCATCACGGGCAACGTCATGATCGACAAGGCCCATCTCGAAGGCGTCCGTAACGTCGCTATCGAAGCGGGCTCGAACATCGATCGGTTTCGCGACTGGGCGGCGGCGGGCACGGCCCACGGCAATCATCTATGGATGCAGCTCAATCACCCGGGTCGCCAGACGCCACGGCACATCAATCCTAGCCCTGCGGCTCCTTCTGCGGTCGAGCCCGTCAACCTGTTCCGCCGCGCGAAGGCGTTCGGCACGCCTCATGCGATGGACGAAGCCGAGATCGGCGCCGCGATACGCGGCTTTGCGAGCGCCGCCGCCTTCGCCAAGGCGGCCGGATTCACGGGTGTGCAAGTGCACGGCGCTCATGGGTACCTCGTCAGTCAGTTCCTTTCCCCCCTGACGAACCGGCGCGAGGACAGGTGGGGTGGATCTCTCGAGAATCGTGCACGTTTTGCGCGGACGGTCCTTCGAGAGATTCGCAGGACGGTGGGCGACCGCTTTCCCGTCGCGATCAAGCTCAACTCCGCCGATTTCCAACGCGGTGGTTTCACCGAAGAGGAGTCGATGCGCGTCCTCAGGATGCTTCGAGAAGACGGGATCGATCTGGTCGAGATCTCCGGGGGTAGCTACGAGTCGCGCGTCATGTTGAGCCAGGCCGACTCGGGACGGGATGCTTTCTTCTTGGACTACGCGAAGAAGGCGCGCGCCGAGGTCGACATTCCGCTCATGGTCACCGGTGGCTTCCGGGAGCGCGCAGCCATGGAAAGAGCCCTCGCGGACGGTTCGCTCGACGTCATCGGAATGGCGCGTCCGTTCACGAACAACCCGCGAGTCGCCCTCGACTTGCTGGAAGGACGGACGAGCAGGGCCGCCGATCCTCCGACCATGCCAGGTCTCGGCCGACTGGGCGGGACCTCGCAAGCCATGATGAGCGTCGCGCAGATGGGGCTGCTTGCCAGGGGCAAGCACCCGACGTTGCGTTTCGGCGGGCTTGGCGCGGTGCTTGGCGCCCTCTTCGAAGAAAGCACCAGTTTTCTGAGACCGAAGCGTCGTTGAGGCAGCGCTCATTCGATCTCGGGCGGCGACCATTCGTTGGTCACCCGGAACAAACGGTTCGGCGGAAGCACCAACTGCAAGAACCGAAACATCCGGCTTTGACCTATCCAGACTTGTTCCTGACCGCGCTCGATACCGCGCACCATGCGGCGCGCGCACTCTTCGGCGCTCATCTTCTTCCACTTCTTTTCGGACAGCATCGGGGTATCGACCGTTGGAGGAAACACCTCGATCACTGGGATCTCGCCGGCGAGGTGGTGGCGGAGGCAGAGGGTGTAGGCGTGCAACCCAGCCTTGCTGCTGCTGTAGATCGGCGTATTGGCGAGAGGCCCTAGACCCGCAGGCGACCCGACTATGATGATCGCAGGATCTTTCGCTTTGCGAAGCGTATCAAGCATCCGCTGCGTCAGCTCTATCGGGCCGAACAAATTCGCGTCGATGATCCGTTTGGCTTCGGCCAAATCGAGGCCGCCCGCCAAGGAGTCGAAGCTCAGAATGGCCGCGTTGCTGATCAGCGTATCGATGCGATGACCGTCCTGCGCGATCCGATCGATCAGTCCGGTGATGTCCTCGGAGCTGGTCAGATCGCACCTGTAGGGGAAGATGGCGTCGGAAGCGGCTGCCGTCTCTTCGAGGAGGTCGAGCCTTCGGCCGCAAACCGCCACCGTATTGCCCTTTTCCGCAAGCTCCCGTGCGAGTGCGCGTCCGATGCCCGTACCGCCACCCGTCAACAAGACCGTTCGACCTTCGAGATTCATGCTTGCCTTGAGTTGTAGTCGTATCCTGGCTGTGCGCTACCGGGAGCATGAGCCTGCTCACCTGACGGTGGAGAGAATCAGGTACACGGCCAGCAAAGCCAGCACGAGCTGGAACCAGAATACGAAACGCTCCTTGGACAACATGCTCAGCAAGTGTTTTCCGAAGTACGTGCCGCCGATGACTGCCGCCGCCAGTGCCCCAAGCAAAGGCGCATATGGCGCATAGTCGAATTGCAGGGCGAGGAACGCGGGGATTTTCAGAAGATGGATCCAAGTTTGGCAGACCGCCTTGGTCGCGATGACCTCTTCGTTGTCGAAGTCGTCCCGGAGAAAGAAAGGCGCCAGGAAGGGGCCCGTGGCCCCAACGAAAATCCCGAGCAAACCCGCGGCAAAGCCCAATGCGGCGTATGACCACATGGGGGGGTTGCGGAGCGTGGGTTTGTAGCGGCGCCAAGCCAAGAAGACCAAGATGAAGCCGCCGATCCACGCACGAAACCACGTCAGCTCGAGGTCCGCCCAGATGTTGGCTGCGATCGCGACTCCGGCGATGGCGGGGCCCATGAATGCGAAGAAGATCGCCCATCGCACGTGGCGCCGAAACGCCCACGTCCGTGTCCAGTTCGACGCCAGCTGCACCACGCCGTGGATCGGCACCACGATCGGGGCGGGAAGCAGCGCGGTCATCAAGCCGAGGAGGGTCACCCCACCGGCCATGCCGAGAATTGCAGACACCGTGGCCGTGACGAAGCTGGCCAGGAGCAGCACGACCACCGTGGTCATCTCGAGCACGCGCGCAGGCTAGCACCCGTTTGTCCTTGTGCTCCATCCACATCATCGCTATTCGGCAGAGTAGATGTCGGCGCGACGGCTCTACTTTCATTTCGACTACATCTCGCCATACAGCTACCTGGCCTGGAGGCGCTTGGACGAGGTTGCCCGGCGCCACGATCTCCGCGTCGAGGTCAGACCCACGTTGTTGGCCGCATTGCTCGATCATTGGGGCCACAAGGGTCCGGCCGAGATTCCTCCGAAGCGGGCGTACATGTTCAAGGACTGTATTCGCACGGCGGCCGCGTGGAATGTCCCGCTCGCGCCGCCGTTCTCGCACCCATTCAACCCCTTGGCGCCGCTACGCGCGACCCTCCTCGAGATGGACGACGAGACGCGCCAGGCGCTGGTGACCCGTCTGTTCTCCGCAACCTGGGCGGAGAGCCTCGATGTGGGCTCCGCTCAGGTCGTGGCTCGGATCTGCGCCGAAACGGGAGTTCCCGACGCGCTTCGGCGCATTCAGGACCCTGCGGTCAAACTTCGCCTCCATGATGCGAGCAACGAAGCGATCCAACTCGGCGTTTTCGGCGTTCCCACGATGATCGTGGGCGGGGAGCTGTTCTGGGGCGCGGACAGCTTCGCGCATCTCGAGCGCTACCTCGACGGTCGCGACCCCGTTCGGGCGGAAGACGTTCAAGAGTGGATCGCCGTCTCGGCGACGGCGCATCGCAAGCAGGATCGCTAGCGGTTGCTCCATGCAACCATTCCGCCGCGCATCGACGCGATACGCTTGAAACCCAGCTTTTCCAGGTCCAGCGCCACGCGGCCCGATCGACGCCCGGAGCGGCAGATGGTGATGACGGGCTCTTCCTTGTCCCAAACCTTCGATGCCCGGTCCACCGTGCCCATGGGAATGATTTCGACGCCGTGGATCATCCCGTCCGCCTCTGCTTCATCGAGCTCGCGAACGTCGACCATGCGGATGGCTCCCATGTGCTCCTCGACCCAGCTCGTGGTGACCTCGGGCACGCCTTCTGGCGTGCGTTCGATGGCCGCCCAACCGCGCTCTGGAAGCGGCTCGCCGGACATCGAGATCGCCGGCACGATTCCGCAGTGCAAATTGGCCGGAACCGCGACGTCGATCTTCTTGGGAGCCGGCAAATCGAGCTTGTTCATGATTTCCACGAACTCCGCCTCCGTTTTGCCGTCGCCGACGCGTGGATTGTGCCGTTTCTCTTCCCCGACGGTCGTGAACGTCATTCCCCGATAGTCGTGCCCCGGCCAGATGATCGTGTCGTCGGGTAGGGTGAAGATCTTGTCGTGGATCGAGCGATACAGATTTTTCGCGCTCCCTTGCTGAAAATCCGTTCGACCTGTGCCGCGAATGAACAGGGCATCGCCGGTGAAGGCATGCTTGTGATCTCCGGTGACAAAGGTGACGCAACCATCCGTGTGGCCCGGCGTCGCTCGCACCTCGAGCTCGATCGAGCCAAACTTCAACCTGTCGCCTTCATCGACCGTCAGATCGACACCCTCGGCTCCCACCTTTGCGCCGACCACCGCCTTGCTTCCCAAACGCTTGCGCAAGAGCCCGGAGCCCGTGATGTGGTCTGCATGCGCATGGGTATCCAACGTGTACACCAGCTTCAAACCCAGCTCCTCGAGGAGCTTGATGTCGCGCTCGACCTGATCGATGACCGGATCGATCAAGACCGCCTCGCGGGTCTTTTCGTCTGCCAGAAGGTAGGTGTAGGTCCAGGTCTCGTGGTCGAAGAGTTGGCGAAGTAGCATCGGATAGCCTCCGTGAGTGGCGCTGCGCGCCGGGTTGCCCAGCCTAAGTTGGCGAATTAACAGCACTCGAAACCCTTCGCAAACCCTCGGACAGAAAGCACTGGCAGTTTGAGGCCGGTGCTGCTTTGAATGAGCACTATGGAATCCTTCACACCCATTGCATCTACGATTGGCGGCGTCCTGATCGGCGTCGCAGCCGCTGGTCTTCTCATGTTCCACGGCCGGATCGCGGGTATCAGCGGCATCGCGGGCGGCATCTTCCGGCGGCAGGCCGGCGACACCGAGTGGCGCGTCATGTTCTTGGTCGGTCTCTTCGCCGCCGGTGTCGTCTGGCACTACTTTCGGCCGATGGACTATCGGGTCGAGATAGACCGCTCCACGTTGGCGTTGGTGATCGCGGGACTTGCTGTGGGCATTGGAACCCAGCTCGGAAGCGGCTGCACGAGCGGTCACGGAGTTTGCGGCATCGGGCGTCTCTCCAAGCGCTCCACGGTGGCCACCGTGTCCTTCATGGTGACCGCGGCAATCACGGTGCTCGTCGTCAACGAAGTGCTCGGAGGCTCCATATGAAGGTGAAGATCGGCGCGTTTCTGGGCGGGCTGGTATTCGGCGTCGGCCTCGCGATAGGCGGCATGACCCAGCCCGCGAAGATTGTCGGCTTCTTCGACTTCTTCGGCAGCTGGGATCCGAGCCTCGCATTCGTGATGGGCGGCGCGCTCGTCGTCTACACTCCCGTGTACCGCTGGGCGATTCGAACGTGGCAGCGACCGATTTGGGCCCCGGCGTTTTCGCTCCCCACCCGTAGCGACATCGATTGGCGCTTGGTGCTGGGCTCCGGGATCTTCGGAATCGGTTGGGGCCTCGGCGGCTATTGTCCCGGCCCTGCATTCACCTCGGTTGGGGCGGGCTCTCGGGAGGCGTTGATCTTCGGTCTCGCGATGCTGGCCGGAGTCGGTGCCTACCAGGTCCTCATGCGGGTCCGCGAGGGACGCGCCGGCGGTCCCAGCGACCGGCCGGCCGCGACCGTAATCGACGGATGAGCGAGCGCGTTCCCCCGCTGCCCATCGTCGCCTGGCTGCGAAGCTATCAGCGGGCTGACCTCGGCGCCGACCTGATCGCCGGTCTCACCACCGCGGTCATGTTGGTGCCTCAGGCGATGGGCTATGCGCTTCTCGCTGGTCTTCCGCCCATCCACGGGCTCTATGCGTCGGTCGTGCCGCTGCTCGCGTATGCCGTGCTGGGTACGTCGAGACATCTGGCCGTGGGTCCGGTCGCCATGGATTCGATTCTCGTGGCAGGAAGCGTCGGCGCCATCGCGTCCGTGGGCACCGAGGGCTACATCGTGATTGCCGCCGCCCTGGGGATCATGGTGGGGGTGGTCCAAGCGGGGCTCGGGTTCTTGCGCGCCGGGTTCTTGGTGAATTTTCTTTCGCGGCCGGTGGTTGCCGGATTCACCGCGGCTGCCGCTCTCATCATCGCGGCCAGCCAGCTCGGAAATCTCTTGGGGGTCGATCTTCCGCGCACACACCTCGTTCACCGTGTGTTGTGGGAGGCCATCCGAAACGTTTCGAGCTGGTCTTGGGTCACGCTTGCCATCGGCGTTCTGTCGATCGCCGCACTGGCAATCGGAAAGAAGCGCTGGCCGCGCTTCCCGGCCGCGCTCTTCGTCGTCGTCGCTGGGACCGTCGTGGTATGGGGCCTCGGGCTGCGCGACATGGGGGTCGCGGTCGTCGGCGAGGTTCCCGCGGGGCTGCCCGGTCTTCGGTTGCCGACGGTCGATGCGTCGATTCTCACGCATCTTCTTCCGGCGGCCGCGACGATCGCGCTGGTCTCGTTCATGGAGGCCATCTCGGTGGGGCGTGTATTCGCCCAGACGTACCGCTACGAGATCTTTCCGAACCGAGAGCTGATTGCGCTCGGGTTCGCCAACATGGGCGGCGGGATTACCGGCGGGTATCCCATCGCCGGCGGCTTCTCGAGGACCGCAGTCAACGTCCGTGCCGGCGCGCGTACCCAGCTGGCGGCCCTCGTAACCGTCGGGGTGGTCGTCATCACGCTTCTGGCGTTCACCCGTGGCTTCTACTACCTACCGAAAGCGGCGCTCAGCGCGATCATCGTGGCAGCCGTGACCGGCCTGATCGACCTTCGCGGCGCGGCCGAAGTTTACCGGATCAAGTCCTCGGACTTCCATCTGCTCGTTCTGACGTTCCTCGCGACCCTGTCGCTCGGCATTCAGTGGGGAATCCTCGTCGGCGTGGGTGCCTCCGTCCTGCTCTTCTTGGTGCGCACGACCCGTCCGCACTTCGCGGTCCTTGGCCGGATCCCCGATTCACAGACCTATCTCAACGTGGCCCGCCATCCACAGGCCGAGACCACACCCGGCATCATCCTGGTTCGCATCGACGCGCAGTTCTACTTTGGCAACGTGAGCTTCCTCAAAGAGACCGTGCGAGCCTTGGTGCGGGAGTCGAAAACGCCGGTGAAGTTCTTCGTGTTGGAGGCGGCGGGGGTCAACGAGCTCGACTCGGCCGCCGCAGCCACGTTGGAAGAGCTCGACGAAGAGCTCGCCGCGCAGGGCATTCGTCTGGTGTTGACCCAGGTCAAAGGTCCCGTTCGCGACGTGCTCTACCGAAGCGGTATGCTGGAGAAGCTGGCTTCCGAAGGGCGCCTCTACTTGTCGACTCATCGCGCGATGGAAGTTCTGAGCTCCGGTATGGCGCTCCCGGATCTCTCCGCAGAACCAAACGACCCCCGACAGCCGGCGGACCAAATCGGCTGCGGAATGCTCAACCCGTACGCCGCCGACGCGCCCCCTAGCCCTTTTTTCGAGATGGTCAAAAAGGAGAAGTAGCAGGGCTATTCCGCGTCGACCGCCAAGTAGATCACGTCGTCTCCGACGTCGACCCGCTCGTTTGGAAGCACTGCGTAGCAGCGGCGGCTCACGCGAATCTCGGTGACGCGGTCCCGGCCCACCAGCGCACCAGGCTCGAGCTCCTGGAAACCCTTCCAAGCGGAGCCGAAACCGAACTGATTGCTGGGCTTGGTGATCCGTTCGACGACGTGAACCGTTCGAACCTCGTTGTCCGCGAGGTCGACGCCGCCTTCTATTGCGCCAGTGGCTCGCAGAAAGCTCTTCGCGATCTCGTAGGCTTTTCGGGAGATCTCCGGATCGTCGTGGGCGCCGCATTCGACCGACAGCGCAGGCACACCCGAGAGCTTGAGGAACCCGATGATCACCTTGTCCGCGAGCCCGTACCAGGACTGCACCAAGTAAGAAATTCCGATTCGCTTGGCGATTTCGTCGATGGGAGATTCGCCGTTGCTGACACCAAATGGGGGAGTGGGCGCCGTCGCCGAATGAAGGTCCAAGAAAGCGTCGAAGTTGCCGAGTGTTTCCTTGAGATCGAGGACTCGGTGATGCTCGTAGCCCCACGCCGACTCGCGCAGCTCGTCGACGAACGAGAAATCCCAGAGCCGGTTCAGATCGGCTCCTCCGCGCGTATGGCGGCGCCCTTGAGCGGTGGCTTCCGGGTTCGCATGAATCAGGAACACCGTGCCGCCGGCCGGGGTCAGATCGCCGCTTCGGAAGTCCTCGGCGAGCTGCCGAATCGCATCGGCCCCGCAGGGCTCGTTGCCGTGCATCCCTCCACACACCCCCACATGAGGCCGCGGCCAATCCGCGGATGACGACACTCGCGTCAAACCTGGCTTTAGCTCTTCGATGTACAACTGAGACCCATCGTTTCCCGGTCCAACACTCGCCGAGTTTGTTCGAACCAGTGGTCGGCTTCCGTCGGGCTCTTCCCCACCGCAGTGATGCCGAGCTTTCCGAACTCACTCAGCGCTCCGGTGAAATGAAAAAGCACCCCCGATTCGGACCACGCTTGATAGTGCAAGCCGTCGACTGCCGCAATGTCCAGCAGATCTTCGAGCAGCAACCCACGGTAACTGTCCGAGCACATCGAGTCGGTTGCGACGTAGAACTGCGGCTCACCCCGTGGCGTCAGGTAGAGACCGGTGGTCGGGTCGTATCGACCGTCGGTCATCATTCGGAGAAGCATCATCGGATGCGTGGTCCCGCCCAACCGCAAGTTCGTCTCGATCGCATAGTGCCGCCACGAGCCGTCACCGGTTTGCTCGCAGATGAAATCGACGGCCAGCCGTCCTACCGCGCCCTTATCCTGGAGGACTTCGGCTGCGCGGACGGCGTCCCGTTGGATCGCCATTCGATAGGCGGCATCGGCGGGAAATCTGCAGCCTGCGTAGACTTGACCATCGACGCCTTCGACGAGCTGATCGTGTGTCGAGATCAGATCCAGGGTTCCCTCCGGTGAGATGCGAAGCTGGCAGCTCGAAGCCCTCTTGCCCGGCGTGTCGACGAATGCCTCGACGATGCCGCCCTCCCGCTCGAGCTTCTGAGCGAAGGTGTCCCAATTCTGATGGGGGTCGACGAAGCGCATGGTGCGAAGGGCACCGGTCAGCGCGCCTTGTCTTACGGCGTGGCCGGTCCCGCTCTCGGGGGAGACAGGAGCGAGCGTCCTCAGATCCAAAACCGCGTTTCCCTGGCCGCTGAAACCAGCATTTTGTTTCACGACCACGCGTTCGAGGTGTGGATGATCGGTCCATAGGGCATCGATCGCGTTCACTACATCGGCTTCCGTCTTCAGATCCTCCGCTCCGGGGAGCAGGTGGATGCCAGCCTTGCGAAACGCCCAGCGAGAGCCGCTCTTGGTGCCGAGCCACTGCAGCTCCGGGTCGACTCCGTAAAGTGGAATCCCTAGCGCGACCGCCAGCGAACGTTCCGCTTCTGACACGGTGAAGCACGTCATCAGCCCGCATTCGGGCCGGATCAGCTGGCGAAGTCGCTCGACGACGCGAGGCCGCTGCAAGATCTTCTGCGTGAGCGGCACCATCGAGTTGTCATAAAGAGACAGCACGGTGAGCCGGCGCCTCATGTGCTCGTTGGGAATTCCGCTGATGAGCGAAAGCATGTAGTCCACCGCAGCCGGATGGATCGGCGCTGAAGTCACGTAGACGAGCCGCGCGCGTGGATGCCGGAGCAGGTTCAGGGCGAATAGCATTCGCTCCTCGTAGTGGAGGACTCCGTCGATCGGCACCGTGTCGATCCCCTCGAACGAAAGGGATGGAATCACGACGATGTCACGTGGCTCGGGTCCTTCGCCGTCCGCCAAGGCCCAGCGGCGACGGAGTTGAGACTGCAACTTTCGAAAGGCGCCCAGCTCGTCGTCGCCGTCCCGCATCGTATCTCTCACTCACAATAGCACGCGAGCGCAGGATTGACTTGCAGCACGGGCGCGAGAAGGGCACAAGATCGGCGTGGCTATCATCGTCGAGGTGCTGATTCCGCTCGCCGTCTTTGGACTGATCGCTTGGGTCTTCTGGCTTCGATACAGGCTCAAGTTGGCACGGGCGGAGGAGGCGGAACGAATGCGAGAGCAGCTGTCCGAGCTGCGAGCCCACCGGCGGGACATGGAAGCGCGCCTGCAGGCTCTCGAGACGATCGCCACGTTGGGCGAAGACCGAATTCGCGTCGACTACGAAGATGTACCCCAGGAACAGGACGACCGGCGAGGGCGCAAGAGCTGAGCATGCCGAGCACACCCCCCGAAGAATCCGCGCGCGAAGGTCTCTTCAGCTTTCTGTCGCGGCGCCGTTTTCTCAAAGCGGGTGTCGTTGCGGGTGGGGCGATCCTCGGCGTGGGCGGCGGCGGGCTTCTGGCGCTCCGGGGGCATGCACCCTCGGTGAAAGGTCTTCGGGCTCTAGACGCGCACGAGTACCGGACGCTCCAGAGCCTCGTCGAGGCGATGCTGCCAAAGACCGACGCGGTTCCGATCGATCCGGCTTCGATGGATCTGCCTCGCGCGTTCGATGCGTTTCTCGCCGACGAGCCCAAGCACAACGTCGAGGATCTGCAAAAGGCGTTGGTCTTGATCGAGTTTGGGCCGTTGGTTTTCGAAGGCAGGCTCACTACGTTTTCACGGCTGGCGCCTGCCGAGCGGGCGGAGCATTGGCGTGCTTGGGCGCTCAGCGACAACCTCCTCCGGCGGCAGGTGAGCATCGCCATGCGAAAGTTCCTCAACTTGGTCTACTTCGACCACCAAGAGGTGTGGCCGTACATCGGCTACCCGGGTCCATCGATGATGCGGAGCACGGCACGATGAGCGGCTCGATCATCGATCTGTCCAGGCAGGCGCCGCCGGATCGGATTGCAGCCGAGGTCTGCATCATCGGCTCGGGTTGCGGCGGCGGCACGGCGGCACGGCTGCTGGCCGAGGCCGGGCACGAGGTCGTGGTGCTGGAAGAGGGCCGCGATGTGATAGGTGCGGAGCGGACGCAGCGGGATGGGGCCATGTATGACCAGCTCTACATGGACCGTGGCGGACGAGCCACCCACGATCTGTCGGTGAGCGTCCTTCAGGGCCGCGTGCTCGGCGGCGGGGGGGTGATCAATGCATCCGACGTGGTGCCGGCGCCCGAAGGTGTGCTGCGTCATTGGGCGGCCAAGTTCGGGCTCGAGGATTTCGCACCGGAGCGGTTTCAGGTGTTCCAAGAGGCTGCCCTCGACGATCTCTCCGCGAGCCGCATTCCCGAGGAGCTGGTCAACCTCGCCAACGACAAGCTCCGGCAAGGCGCTACGGCGCTCGGCCTCAGGGGCGAGGTGATGAGACACAACCGCGTCGGTTGCCGTGGTCTCGGAACTTGTCTCATCGGCTGTCCGGTTCACGCCAAACGAAGCCCACGCATGGTGGCGCTTCCTCACGCGATCAGGGCTGGGGCCCGCATCTACACCAGGACTCGGGCCGTGAAGATCGACAAGGCCAGCGAGGAGCTCAAGGAAATCAAGGTGCGAGTGCTCGATCCCGGCGGCTACCACGAGCACGCAGAGCTCACGGTTCGAGCCAGGATCGTGATAGTCGCGGCGAACGCAATCGCATCGGCGCAGTTGCTGCTGCGCTCGGGCGTCGGAAACGACCACGTCGGGCGAAATCTGACCCTTCAGCCCCAGTTGCCCATCATCGGGATCTTCGACGAACGCATCGCTGCATTCGATGGCGTGCCCCAGTCGTATGCGGTGACCGAGTTCGAGGAAGAAGACAACGCGGAATACGGTCTTTGGGGCTATCGCATCGAGGGGATCATGGGCACCCCGGGAATCGTCTCGACGCTGCTCCCGCTCTCGGGTGCCGAAGGAATGCGTGCAATGGCCCAGTACGATCGGATGGCCGCTTCGCTCCTGCTCGTGCCCGATGCCCCATCGGGACAGGTGCAGGTCGCGCGGAGCGGGCGACTCACGATTCGATACGCACAACGACGCGACCATCAGGAGCGACTTCGTCATGCCGTCGAGAACGCCGCCAAGATCTATTTGGAAGCGGGTGCCAAGGAGGTGCTGGTTCCGACCTTGCCTCCGTTGACCATTCGAACCGCGGGCGACGCGAGGCGGGCAAGGGAGCTCGGTTTCGAGCCTGCAACGGCACCTCTCATCAGCGCACACCAACAGGGCACGGTGCGCTTCGCAGCACACGAGCGCGATGGCGGTGCCGACCTCGACGGCCGCGTCTATGGCACTCGCGACGTCTACGTCTTCGATTCTTCCGGCTTCCCGACCAGCGCTTCGAGCCATACGATGACACCAATCATCGCGGCATCTCGCATGCTCACCTCGAAGCTCTTGACCCGGACTCAGGACGCCGATTCGCCCGCCGCTCATCCTCGAATGTACGCTGCACGTCCTTCGTCTTCGCAACGGCCGCCTCGACGCCCTGAGGCTCCGATGATCGAATCATTTCAAGGTGCGCTCGGTCTAGCCTGCGTGACGCGCGCTGGTCACTCTTCTTCGACCTGGATGGACTGCGTGGGGCACATCATGCATGCATCACGCACTTTGTCTTCGAGGTCGGGCGGTATGGCATAGGTCTGGATCAAGAGGCTGCCGTCCTCGGCAAAGCAAAAGACCTCCGGGGCTTCCTCGATGCATACGCCGTAGTGATTGCACGTTGCTGGGTTGTACATGAGCTTCATGGATTCCCTCCTGCATCAACTCTGGGTGAGCAGCTCGTGTTCTTCATGCTCCATGTCATCGCGGATCGCCCGGGCTAGCTCCCGTACCCCCACGACCAGCTTGGAACCCACTGCGGTCTCGTCGAGCTCCCGGATCACGCGGTCCAGAAGCTCGCGCTGGGCTCGATGCTCGCGCCGCATGTCCTCGGCCATCTGATCGGCTTCCCCATCCGGCGCCAACGTGGGGAGTTGATACTCCTCGTAGTGCAGATGTTCGAGCAATACCGATGCGAGCCCCTGCAGCTCTTCTCGCAGCGCAACGATGGTCTTGTTGACATCGGCGCCACTGCTCACGCGCTCGCTGAGCGCCTCCACGCGTGCGACCAGCGCCGAGATCTCCGCGTGCTCGCTTCGGATTCGGGCGCTGATCTCCTCCGGTGTCGCCGGCCTCCTGGTGTCCGTCCTGCGTTCCATCTATGCTGCGGCAAGCCGCCTGCGCCGCTCGGCCAATGTAAGTGGCTTGCTCACCTCCTTGAGGCCATCATACTCGTCTTGCGCCTGCTTGTGGTACCAGTCGGGATAGAAGTGCTTACACCATTTGCGGAACTCGGCGATCGGACCGTCTCCGTCGCAGAGCATCGGACGCTCGAAAAATGACTTGTTTTCCCAAACCGGCGCATCTTCCTCGAGTTGGCGCGCGATTTCCTTGGTGAAGGCCTTACCCACGCCCGCCGTGATGTCGGCGCCGCCGATCTTTTTGACGGTGAATGAGAAGCGAACGTCGCAATACTCGTCGTCGATCGGTGTGACCGAGGCCATGTTCGTCGTTTCGACGATGCCACGAAAGCGGCTCACCGAGAAGCCGAAACCGTGCACTTCCACGTCGAGCTCACCCTTCACCTCGCCTTGTGGGGTCTCGTAGACCGTATCCGTAATCATCTTGATGTGCGGATACTCCAAGTTGATGGTGTGCGGCTGCGGCACGATGTTCATACCGTGGACGTACCGGAAGTGTGCCTTGTCGACGACGTTTTCGCACATGTCCTGATTGTGCGTGCGTAGCTTCCAGCGTTGGCGCCAGTACGGGGTCCACGCATCGTTGTTCCACTCGGGGATCACGGGAATCTCCCATTCGGGGTCTTTCCCCTCGATGTCGTGCCAAACCATGATGATGCCGTTGACCTCGCGAACCGGCCACGCGGTGATGTTGGCCTTGCGAGGAAGGTGCTTTGCGTACGGAACGTGTGTGCATTTGCCCGCTCTATCGAACTTCCACGCATGGAAGGGGCAGACGATACCGTCGCCCTCGACTTTGCCTCCATGGCCGAGGTGCGCGCCCATGTGAGGGCAGAATGCATCCAGCACGCTCACCTCACCGTCCTCGGTTCGGAACATGACGAGGTCGACGCCGAAGTACTTGAGCGGCATCACGTCGCCCGGCTTCAGCTCATCCGCGTAGGCTACCTGGAACCAACCCCGAGGGTAGCGGGGAATCGGAAATCGCGGTCTCTTGCTCATGGTCGTTCTCCCAGTTCTGCTCTTCGCTTTGGCGGCCTCCGATACGGAGATTGATGGCCCCAATCGCTGATTCGGTCGTAGGTGGTCGGATTCCACGTCGAGTCATCCACGGTGCGACCGCCCCATCCGAGCTCGCATTCGAAGCCGGAAGGCGTGACGCAGTAAAAGCTCACCATGTGGTCGTTCGGGTGACGCCCGAGCCCTTGCACGACGCGGACCTCGTGGGCGAACGCCCGGTCGAGCGCCGCGCCGACGTCATCGAGCGAGCCCATCTGCAACATGAAGTGGTGAAGGTGCTTGGGTATTCCCGTGCCGAGCGCCACGGTGTGATGGCGGGGATTGACGTGCAGGAACGTGATGTCGACCTCGAAGTCGCCCGGAAGCGTGCAACGGATGTGGTCACTCAAGTCGAAGCTCAAGAGTTGCTCGAAGTACGACTGAGTCTTGGCGATGTCATCGGCGCGAAGCGCAAGATGGCCGACGCCCTGCTCACCGGTGACGAACCCCGTTCGCACGAGCTCGCGCCGAAAGGGTGTCTTCGCCAAGACCGGCCCGTGACACAGCTCGATGGCCACCCCACCGGGCTCGAATGTGCGGACCAAGCCTCGGACGCCGCGCGCTCTTGCTTCATCCTCGGATGCCGGCTCGACCGGATGGCCTGACCGATGAATCCGGTCGGCCAGCCGTTGCACCGCTCCCTCCCCGGGCACGTCGAAGCCCAACGCCACCAAGTCGTCGGCGGGACCTTCCCTCAGCAAAATCCGCGCGGCCCGATCGTCGGTCCGATACGGAACCAGGTCTTCGGCCAGCGCTTCGCCGCGCTCGACGCCGATCACCTTGATGAGGAAGCGATCCCAAGCGTCGAGGTCGGACACTTCGAAGAGAAAGTAGCCAAGGCTTTGTACGTCCGAGCCCATCATCGCCTCAGAGAAAGAAATCCGTCGTTTGCTCGCCCATCAAGAGGCCACCGTAGTTTCGTTGGGTCTTGAGCGGGTTGTTGGCGTGGTGCGCGCGCGCGGCGTGAATGTCCTGAAAGAACCGCTGTATGTCCTGGTCGAGGAAGATGGCGGAGCCGCCGCTCGCCATGAACAGGTCGTCGAGCGCCTTGACCATTCGATCGGTTGCCGCGCCGGCGTTGGCCCGATACGCGACGCGGTCCTCTATGCCGATGCGCTCAGCTGCTTCGGCCTTCGACATCATTTCGTTCCAGTCGTTCCGCAGGAGCGCGCGAACCTCGCGCATGGCCAAGGTGGCCCTCGCGCAGGCCTCGAGATTGAACGGATCGTCGGAAGCTCTCTTCCCGTCGGCCCGGCCCGTTCTGCTCTTGTTGAGGTTCACGTAGGCTTCGAGCGCTCCTTGCAGCATCCCAATGGCAGGCGTGGCCACCGTTCGGGTGAACAGCTGCCCGAAAGGCACGCGATAGAGCGCGCTTCGGTTCACCTCGTTTCCGGGGCTTTGCAGCCGATACGCATCGGACATCCGATGCACCCGATGCTCGGGCACGAATGCATCGCGTACGACGACCGACTTGCTGCCAGTGCCTTTCAATCCCGAGACGAACCAATCGTCGACGAGCTCGTAGTCGGAGCGGGGGAGGAGCAAGGTGAACATGTCCTGCGGCTTGCCTTCTTCCTTGGGAGCGAACGCGCCGAGAAATGCCCATTGGCAGTGATCCGAGCCGCTCGAAAAGCCCCATTTCCCGCTGAGCCTGTATCCACCTTCCGCTCGAGTCACCTTGCCCACGGGCATGTATGAAGAAGCAATGAGCGTGTCGAACCCGTGCGGGCCTTCCCACACGTCTCTTTGCGCCGGCTCGGCAAAGAGCGCGAGCTGCCAATTGTGTACACCAACCACGCCGAGCACCCACGCAGTCGACGGGCACGCCGATGCCACCTCGATGGCGGCGTCGAAAAACTCGATGGGATGGCACTCATAGCCTCCCCATCGCGTCGGTTGCAGCATGCGAAAGAAGCCCATGTCCTTGAGCTCCCGGATCGTCTCGTCGGGGATCACCCGGTCTGCGTCCGCCTTTGCGTTGCGTTCGCGAAGAATGGGCTTGATATCGCGGGCAAGCTCGACGAAATCCCGCTCTTTTGCCGTACACATGGGCTGGTTCCTCGCTACTCGGCGGCGTCGGCAGCTTGGCTGCGCGGTGTGTAGAACTGCGCATACCAGCGGCGAAACTCTCCGATCGGGCCGTCGCCATCGCATAGGATGGGCCGATCCAGATAGATCTTGTTTTCCCAGATGCGCACGTCTTGCAGGTATCCGTCGCGCATGTTGTCGATGAAATGATCGATCAGCTCGTCCGTCATGCCCTTGGTGGCCTTCATCGAGACACCAAATCGCAGCATGACGCGCTCCTCGTCGATCGGGGTGTGGGCGTTGATGATGACCCCGAGGCCTTTGCCGTGCATCTTCGTGACTTGATAGGCAGGACCGTAATAGGTGGCAGTCGATTCGAATTCGTCCTTGCCTCCATGAACTGGATACGCGATTGCCTTGATCTTCTGCTGTCCCACGTGCCCGTCATAGGTGTTGCTGAACGAGCCCGGAATCGGATGCGTGTTGTGCACCGGGATGAAGTGCCCGGCGTCTGCGAGATTCTCGGCAATGGCGAGGGGCGGCGTCTTGATCTCGAGCTTTGCGTAGCGCCAAGGAAGGAATTCTGGATCCTCCCATTCCTCGAGGACCGGAATCTCCCAGTCGGGCTGACCCTTTTCGCGATCGTGCCACACGAAGATCATCCCGTTGCGCTCGCGCACCGGCCAGCACGCCACGGCTGCTTTCGGCGGAACGCGCTTTGCATATGGGATCTCGACGCACTTGCCCGTCCCGTCGAACTTCCATGCATGGAACGGACAAACGATTCGCTCGCCTTCGATTTTGCCGCCGTGTCCGAGATGCGCGCCCATGTGAGGGCAGTATGCGTCGAGCACTTTCGGCTCTCCCGACTCGGTGCGAAACAAGACCAGCTCCTGGCCAAACCGTTTGAGAGGCACCACTTGGCCGGGCGCGAGCTCGTCGGAGAACATCAACAGGAACCAACCCCTCGCAAAGCCTGCCCACGGGTTCGTCTTCGTTTCGTCGGTCATATCGCGGCTCCCATCGTCGCGCAGGAGCCAGGCTTAGGCCGCACGACTAGAACGTGTTTCACTAGAACATGTTTCAATTCTCATGCCAGGGCAAGCGGTCGGGAACTGCGCCGTTTTCATTGAGTTTTTGAGCTAAGGGTGACGCAAAAGCTGCGCCACTTGGCTTGGTCGCGCATATCTTGCGCCACTTGGAAGAGATCCGATGTCAACGTATTGACCAAAAAAATATGGACAGTATGTAGACAGCTATGGACCGGTGCAGCCGACCGAAAGTCGTCATCGCGGGAGCCTCAGGCTTCGTCGGGCAAGCGCTCGCGCCCGTTCTGGAGCGCTCTTTCCACGTGATCGGTCTTTCCCGTTCGGTGCGGGAGCCGGGCGGCGGCTTCGCTGAGTACCGCTCCTGCGATCTCTTCTCTTTGAAGGAGGCCGAGGACGCCCTGCAGGGCGTCGAGTATGCCGTTTACCTCGTCCACAACATGATGCCCTCGACTCGATTCACGCAGGGCGACTTCGCAGATCTCGACGTGGTTTGCGCCGACAACTTCGCGCGCGCGGCTGCGGCGGCTGGTGTGAAGCAAATCGTCTTTCTGAGCGGTCTGCTTCCAGAGGGCACCGAGCTGTCCAAGCATCTCGAGAGCCGCTGCGAGGTCGAGAAGACCCTCGCCGGCCACGTGGTGCCGCTGACGACCTTGCGGGCGGGTTTGATTCTGGGCGGGCGCGGCTCCTCATTCCAGATCATGGCGCGGTTGGTCGAGCGCCTGCCCGTGATGCTGTGCCCGCGGTGGACCGATGTCCGGACACAGCCCGTCGCACTGTCCGACGTGGTGCAGATGATCGGCGGCGTCATCGGTCGAGAAGAGCACTACGACCGCGTGTACGACATCGGTGCGCCCGACGTGGTCACGTACAAACACATGATGGCCATGACCGCCGCAGCCATGGGGAAGCGGCGAATCCTCATCCCTTCCCGGTTCATGTCTCCGGGGCTGTCTCGTCTATGGGTGACCCTGATCACGGGCGCGCCCAAAGCCCTCGTCGCTCCGCTCGTCCAGAGCCTGAGGCACGAAATGATCGTGCGCGACGCTGGCCTGGCCGAGCAACTGGGAATTGAGCGCACACCCACTCGAGAGGCGATCCGCCAGGCGATAGCCGAGACCGACGGCTCGTCCCCACACGCGTTTCGAGGTGCCAGGTCGCGTGAGCGTTTGGTTCGCTCGGTTCAACGGATGCAGCTACCCGCAGGCTGGACGGCCCAGCGGGCAGCCGCCGAGTACTTGCAATGGTTGCCTCGCTTCCTCCGTGCGTTTCTTCGCGTCGATGTCCCCTCGCCGGATTGCTTTCGTTTCATCCTGGAGCCTTTGCGCGCGCCACTGCTCGAGCTCACGCGAGCACCGGGCCGCAGTAGCTCGGATCGTCAGCTGTTCTACGTCACCGGAGGCCTTCTCTCCCAGACCCACGGGAAACCTCGTTTCGAGCTCCGCCAAGTGCTCGGAGGCCGGACGCTGTTGACGGTCGTTCACGACTACGAGCCTCGTTTGCCATGGCTCGTCTACATCCTTTCGCAAGCGGTCTTCCATCGCTGGCTGATGAGCCGCTTTGCAAAGCACCTCTCGCACGCCACCACAACCATTCCGGTGCGGAGCGGGTACTCGATGACAGAGCACGAAAGATGGATGTAAGCACCACCACGCCATTCATCGTCAGGCGAATCGACGTGTTCCAATGTAGCGAGTACCCGCGTCCGCTCCATTCATCAACGGCACAACCATGAACGACAACGTGGAAGAAATGAGCGGACTCTATCCCATGCGCGTCGTAGCACGCCTCACCGGCCTTACTGCCGACACCATACGCGTCTGGGAGCGACGATATGGTGCGGTCGACCCGGACCGGACGGAAGGCAACAAGCGCAGGTACACCGGCGCGCAAGTGCGGCGGCTGGTGCTGCTTCGGCGCGCCACGGAGCTCGGACATTCGATCGGCCAGGTTGCGCGCCTCCGGGACGACGAGCTCCGGCGTCTCATTGGCGAGACGGGCCCCGACATTGGGAGCAAGGTCTCGCTCTACGCAGCGATCGTGGAAGATTACATGCACGCCATTTTTGACTATGACGTTCAGCGCGCCGAGTCGATCTTGACCCGTACCGCAGCCATCTTGCCTCCCATGACGCTCACATTGGAGGTCATCGTGCCGCTCCTTCGCCGTATCGGAGAGTCCTGGAGCTCGAACGAGCTCCGGATCTCCCACGAGCACATCATCTCCGGTCAGTTGCGTAGCTTGCTCGGAGCGCTGCTGCGGCATACCGATCCCGTCGCTGGCGCGCCGCGCGTCATCGTGGCGACCCCTTCCAATCACTTGCACGAGTTTGGCGCCATCATCGGAGCATTCATGGCGGCAAGCCGCGGTTTCGAGCCCATCTACCTGGGCACGCACATGCCCTTCGACGACATCGCCGAAGCCGCCGATCAAAGCGGCGCGGTCCTGATTCTCCTCAGCATTGCGAGAGATTGTGAGCCTGGCGAGCGCGAGGCATTGATCGCGGGCATCGAGCGCCTCGCGCACAAACACGAGGTCTGGCTCGGTCTTCCCGAAGGACATGAGCTATCCGACCGTCCGCTCTCCGCGCGGATCATGCACCGGTACGAGGATTTGGATGCTGCGCTGATGAGACGCCCGGTCGAGTCCGCCCAGCGCTTGGGGTGAAGAGCGACGAAAGCCGGTCTATCCGCGGGCGTTCTCCTCTATACTCCGGCGATGCCCAAAGCCCTTTTCTGGGTCGGTTGCTGGATTGCAGCCATCGCTCTAGGAGCCTGCGGCGACGATGAGCCCACGCCGGAGCTCCGTCGGGTGGTCACCGCCGATTGGCTCAATCAATCACTCACCGTGCTCGACTACGAAAAGCTCGTGGATGGACAGAGCGATGCGGCCGGAGCGATTGTCGGCACCATCGATCTCTCTCCGTGGGAGCCTGGGCCGATCGAGGTCGAGCTGACGCCGGACGGAAAGACCGCAGTAGTCTCGGTAGGTCCCGCGTTCTTCGACGGTCTGCCCAGTCTCGTCGGACGTCCCGACATTCCCGCCGGGGGCACGCTACTCATCGTCAATTTGGAATCCGGAATCGCCGATCAGGTACAAACCGAAGACGTTCCGCTCGGCATCGCCGTCAGCCCCGATGGCACACGCGCCTACACCGCCAACTACGGTACGGAGGGGGCCCGCGGAGACAGTCTCTCCGTGATCGACATTCCCGGTCGCCGCCTCATCGACGAGATCACTGTCGGAAACGGCCCGGAGCAAGTTGCGTTGAGCGCTGACGGCTCGCTTGGAATCGTGAACGTCGTGAGTCAGGGCGGCGTCCGCATCTTTCAGACGTCCGATGTCGCCGGAACGATGACCGATGTGCTTGCGACGGGCGATGATCCCTCGGATGTGTGCTTTTTGGATGGCAACGATCGCGCCGTCGTCGCCAACACCTTCAGCTTCACTGTCACGCTCATCGACACGTCCGATCCGACCAGCCCGAGCGTGATCGGCGACGTCTCCCTAGAAACCGGGGTTCCATACGGGCTCACGTACGTGCCTTCGCGCGCCGAGATTCTGGCACCGATGGGTGCCACCGCGCCCGGCGTGCCGACCAGTTTGATCGCGATCGCCAAAAGCGAAGATGTTCTGACGCCCGCCGCTCCCATGCAACTCGCAGGGGAGAACTTTCCACTGGGTGCAGCAGCCGACGCCGAGGGCGCCTTCGCGTTCGTGGCGCACATCGTCGATCACGAGCTCTCCATCATCGACCTCGCAACCAGACAGACGCGATCGATCCAATGGCTGAGCGGACCCGGTCCGTCATATGTTGCGGTTCAGCCCTGAACGTACGATCCGATCGCAGCCGTCATTCCGTTGATGACGGAACATGGGCTCTTGGCGCTCGCCCCGCCTATATTGAAACGTGGAGAAAGAGGGGGGTCTTTTTCTCATTTGGGGGTTGAGAGATGTCTGTTCTTCGTCGTTGGGGAGTCCTTGGTTTCGTGTTGGCTGCATTGTGGATCGCGCCCGGCAAAGCACGTGCCTTCCCAGACGAGCCCTACAGCCTCGACGAAGGTAACAAGGCCCACACCAAGCGCTTCCATGTTCTCGGCGAGCTCGGCCTGTTTGCGGGCAAGCGCGGCCAGCCCGGGGGAGGAGACGATCGCTCCGTCCTTCTCATCAGCCCGCTCTTGGAGATGCGTCTGCAGCTAGCCTACAGCGCCCTCATGCAGGTGGTTTGGGGCATGTCATACGCGAACGTAGACCTCGAGGATGCGCAAGCCGAGAACACGTTTCGCTTTGGAAATCCGTACATAGCCTTTCACTACCAGGGCAAGAAAGAGCAGTTCTCGTATCGAGTCGGCCTGGGCGCCACGATTCCCGCGGCAACCGTTCCAGACGATCCGAACGACCAGGCGACCGCAACGGAAGCCTACCAGTTGGCCGCAGCGATACGCGGCAACAACATGTTTTGGCTTTGGGATCCGCACACCGTGAGTGTCATCGTTCCGGCGGCGGTGGAGCGCGGTAAGCCCAGCGGATTTCTCTGGGGTGCGTATCTCGACACCGGTGTTCTGATCAAGCTCAACGACAAGAACCCCCGCACGTCGAAGACGGATTTCATCATGCAGATGGCTGGCATGATGGGTTACCAGGCTACCGATTGGCTGCGCGTCGGCTCGCGTTTCAGCCTGGTCCTGATCCCCAAGTACAGGGAGGCCAACACGCAGCTCGCGGTCGAGCCATTCTTGCGCTTTGGCAAAGACAATGCCTTCGGCGCAATTCGGGTGAACATCAACCTCGACAACCCGAACGGTTTTTCCTTCGACTCCCGTCAGGTCTGGGGCTTGCGGGTCGGCGGCGGCGCCTCGTTCTAGAGCGCCCCCGCTACACGAAGATCGGAAGGTCCTCGCCAGCGAGCGGGAAGGCTGCCTTGTAGTCGTCGGGCACGCCCGCGAGGTCGCGCAATGCGCGGTGCACGTGGGCGATGGAAAGCCTCGTTCCTTGGGCCGTATCCGGCGAGCCGGTCGGTTGAAGCGTCACCGGATCGACCAGGTAGAGCCCGTGCCGATCGTCCGTCCCGCCGATCACGCGGTTTCCGGGGATGCCCGGGCCCATCATCATCATGCTGCTGATCGGCCAGTGGTCCTTGCCGTTGCCATTGTTGTAGCCGGGCGTGCGGCCGAAGTCCGATCCCATCACGATCGCGACCTTGTCGGCAATGCCCATCCGCTCCGCCTCCTGCATGGCGAAGCTGGCGCCGTTCACGAAGTCGATGAGGCGCGGCAGATGATCGTTGTCATGGTTTCCATGGGTGTCGAATCCGCCTAGGCTCACGCTGACGCTCACCGACAGCCCTGCCTGATACGCCGCCAACGCGACTTGAATCTGCCTCTCGATCTGGCTGTCGGAGAAATCTTCCGGCAGCGATTCGGAGACGCGTTTGAGGTCGTCTTGCCCGAGCCTTGCCAGCATGAGCTCGTTTTGACCGTCCCAAATGCGCGGCAGGCGCTGCTTGCCTTGCAGCCTCAAGAGGCGAAGCTGCTGCTCCCGTTGCACGATGCCCGGCACGTCCGCATGCCCGAAGTAGTTCTCGTCCGAGCCGGTCGGATCCGGTCGGGCAGGGAACGCCAGATTGTGCAGAAGGCCGCCATCGCCGAGAGGCACCGCATTGGTGACGCCCTGCGTGTCGAGGTAGCCGCCGTAGCCGATCAAGGGCATGGGAAGGTTGGGGCCATGGGTCGCCGCGATCAGGGCGCCGATGGGGGGATGTCCCTCCGCAGTTCGTCCGCTCCAGGTGCCACGGGTTCCCTGGTCGTGACCATTGGTCCCGGTATCCATGCCGTTGATCACCAGGAGACGCTGGTAGTGCGTCTGAAAGAAGGCATCGAGCGCCGTTTGATCGTCGCCGAGCGGCGCATAGCGAATGTTGCCTGCTGTCCGGATGTCGTCCCTCGAGAAGCGGCCCATGGGGTCATTTTCGTTCTCGCTGGCGCGTCCCTTGGGGTCACACAGGTGGGTCGGATCCCACCCGCCGCCGGCATGCATGAATATCCAATACGTCCCCGTGTATGCCGAGCTGGTGATCGACTGCGCACGGCTGCGCAGCGGATCCACGACAGACGGCAACACGCATGTCAACCCGGCCCAGCTTGCAATACGTAAGAAGTCTCGGCGATCCACGGCTAGTCCTCCCTCACTCGTACAAGAACTGGTAATCGGACAGCAGATAGCTGACCGCGGCCATCCAAGCGCGCAGCGTGTAGTCCTGGTCCCGACCGATGCGCCGCCCATCGGGGAGCGATTCACCGGTGTTTCGGTCGTTGAAGAGCCGGCATGGCTCCGCCAACTCTTCGGAAACCGTTCCGCTGGCCAAGCCTTCACGGCCCAGACTGTAGGCCTCCATCAGCACGCCCACGGTGGCGTCGATCTCCGGATCGTCGCTCGAGAGCTCCTCACCCGAGATCCGCGCATGCAAGTGCCGAACGTTGTCCCGCACCTGGCTGGACGCCTCCGAAAGCGGCGTGTCGCGATCGATGTAGGGGAACAGCAATCGCTGATTGGCGGGCTTTGAGAAATCGTACGGAACGGCCGAGCACGCGACCTCGTATGCCATCCGCTGCGCAAGGCTTGCCATGACACCATTAGGCTCCGTGACGCGCTTGGTGACCAAATCTGAATCGATACCGCCGTAGAAGATGCGGTACTGCCTCAGCAGGTAGTCCTCCTGATCGGGTCGCCGCCGCCAACGCACGCCGGTGGTTGCCTCGATCTTGCGAGACAGATGCTCGGGTGTGAGGAGTCGCGCCGTCCCGAAGGTCGATAGCTCGATCTCCATTTCGGAGGTCAATGGCGCGGCGTTCTTCGCGCGGAAGTAAGGGGTCAGCACGATCTCCCGCACCAACAGCTTGAAGTTGTAGCCGCTGTCGATGAAGCGCCGCTGAATGGTTCGCAGAATCTGTTGTTGCAGGTTGTAGGCGCGCTCGAGCGCGGGATCGACATCTGGATCGATTTGCGGCTCTTCATCGGGAAGTGGCGGAGGCGGGGGAGGCGGCGTCTCGTCCGTGCCCCCGGCGCCACCCGCGCCGCCCATGCCCGCAACGCCTCCGGCACCCCCGGCGCCACCAGCACCACCGAAGCCGCCCATACCGCCGATACCGCCATCCGGATCCATCGTCGGGTCGACCATGGGATCGGGATCGACGACGGGATCCTGAAGCGCATCCTCCGCCATCTCAGGCGTCATCGCTGCCGCGATGTCGAGAACTTTTTGACCGGTCAGACCCTCGAACACCGTCTTGACGGTGGCTTGGGCAAATCGCGGACGAGCCGGCTCGCGAACCACTGCAGCGCTCGCTTGCGGTCGCGGTCCGGCAACGTTTCCCCATTGAAGCCGGGCGGCAAGATGTAGTCCGAATCGAACCATTCGCCGCGCCCGCTGTACTCGCCGCTTTCGTTCCAGTTCATGAAGAGGCCCGCCACCGGGTCCATCGTCGTGTGACAAACCGTGCAGTTCGGATTGGTCAGCGTCGGGTTCTCTCCGAAGTCCGCGCTGGCGTCGACGGGCCGGTTGCCGAACTGGTTGATGTCGATGTCGAGGAAGAACCAATATGCCATGCGCGAGCGATGACGGTTGATGTTCGTGTCGCTCGTCGGGAAGCGGTTCAGGAACATCGCAGAGGTCAGAATGCCGGCGTGCGGGATGCCCGGGATTTGAACCTCTCGAAAGCGTTCTGGGTTCTCGCCGATTCCGAGCGGAACGTCCGACATGCCGATCAACGAGAGCGCCGAGTACCCGTTGGCCATCGTGTAGTTCGCAGTGAGAATTTCGGTGAAGGGCTTTTCGTTTCGGACGACGTGTGCGATGAGCTCGAGCGGCTCACGCGCCAGTGAGTCGTTGGTGAGCTCCGCCTTTTCCTCGTCGTCCGGGTACTTTCGTTCGAACCACCGGAGATTTGGATACACCTCTTCGTCGAGAAGCTCGATCGCGTTCTCGCGGCCGAGGTACTTGTCCGTGAGGAAGTGATCGTTGTAGAGCTCGATCACGCGCTGGGAGAAGCGCTCGTCGCGCATGATTTCCGCGAGGGATGCCTCGAGGCCCTGCTGTCCGTGCTCCGCGGTGATTTGCTGCTGTCGCTCGGTCGGCAGCTTGCCCGTCAGCTCGAGGCTCGCCTTCCGCAGCGTCTCCGTCCAAGAGAGCAGCTCGAGGGTGCCCTCGTAGGGGTTGGCGAAGCCCTCCGATGGCGGACAGGCGTTCATGTTCTGGGTCGAGCAACCTCCGAAAAGCGTCGGCTCGCTCTTGCAGCCGGACATGGACATCGCCGCCCCCAGCAGCAAGACGAGAATCCCAACGCTCAGGTCGCGATGGATGCGCCAATGACTGTTCTGCACAGCCACAGGTTAACACGCTAAAACAACCCTAGGGGACTATAATTTCAGTGTATTGCACTACTAATCCGTCAGAAAGCACTCCTTCCGGGTGTAATTAATTTGTAATTCGTCTTGCACCTCCGCTCCAACGTGCGATGATTATTTAGGAAAGTGGGATTGGAATTTTCTTATGAAACAGTTGAAAGGGCCTTTCCCATTGTGTGAAATAGAATAGCAATTTTACACCTCACACGGATCGGAGACGCATGCTTTATACACGGATGAACTTGGTTCGATCGACGCTTGCAATCGTTTGCGGCTTGGCTCTCAACGCCTGCGGAGAGAGCGATACTGGGCAGCCATTTGCTGCAAACTTGGTCTACTGCGACAACCCAGAAGCAGCCGCGCCATCGTGCTCGTCGGGCGGCTACTCGCTTGCCGACGACTCGGCGCTTCGCGCGAAGCTCGCAGGCTGCGCCGCGAACGGCTGCCACGGCGCGCTCTCTGCCACGACTTGGACGCTGGATCTATCGGGATCGGTTGAGGACGCGCTCGTCGCCCTGACGACGTACGCTGACCGTAGCCCTTACTTCCTCGTCGACGACTTGGATCCCGATTGCAGCCAGATGCTGAGCGAGGTCACGAGCAAGCCCGTGGGAGTGCGCATGCCGGCTACTGGCAACTACTGGAGCGCCGCGGAGACGGACTGCTTCCGTTCGTACCTGCACGAGCTGTATCCGCAGTAGTACCCGCCAGCGAGCTGCGCGCTCAGCCGTGCTCGGCTCGCCGGATGCCGAGGTTGACGATCTTCTGGAGCAACGCGGGGTAGTCGATGCCGGCTGCCTGCGCCGCGCTCGCGAACTCCTCTCCCTCGGCGATGTCGGGGTTGGGGTTGGCCTCGAGAAAATAGAGCTCGCCAGATTCGCTGAGCCGGAAGTCGATCCGCACGTATCCGTCGGTACCGAGCCGCCGGCAGATCCGTCTCGCCAATGGCCTGATGCGTCGCTCCACCTCTTCGGGGAGCTTTCGGGCGCGCCCGATCCGCACGCCGTATTTCTCCTGGTAGCCGAGGTCCCATTTGACCTTGCGTGTGGCAATCTTGGGAGCGTCCTCTCGGACTCTGTCTAGGAAGAGCTCCCAGGTGGGAAGCACTCGCAGTCGATGGTTGCCGAGGACGGCCGCATAGAGCTCACGCCCTTCGATGTACTGCTCCACGACGGCGTCGGTCTGTATCTTGTCGTGGATGAACGCCACCCGTTCTTCGAGCGCCTTGTCGTTGTAGACCACGGACGCCTGCGCGATGCCGTAGCTCCCTTCCTCGATCAACGATTTGACGATCAGCGGGAACTCCAAACGGCTGGGCCTAGAGATCTTCCGATATCTGGGGAACACCTTGAATCGCGGAACGTGAATCCGATGATAGGCCAAGACTTTCTTCGAAAGTGCCTTGTCACGCGCCAGCAAGAGCCCGCGCGGGTTGCAGCCGGTGTAGGGTGTACGCTGGAGCTCCAGGTAGCCGACGACGTGCGTATCGAACATCGCCTCGCCGCCAAACTCCTCGAGGAGATTGAAAACGACGTGCGGCGCGAACTCCTCGATGGCGGTCCGAAGTGGCGTGAGCTCGTCGCCGAGGCCTACCATCATCACTTCGTGTCCCAGGAACCGCAACGCTTCGCGAACGTCGAACTCGGTTTGAAAAGGAGCAATCTCGGCAGGGGAAAGCTTGCTGATGTCTTCCGGCGGGATGAGGCTTTCGTGAACGAGAACGATGATTCGCCGTCGCTTTACAGTGGGTGCCATGTGTCCCGCCGGTGCAGAAGGTGCACCGTGTGCACCGCCAACATGATCGCAATGTCGAGCTTCGTTTGACGCTCCCCTCTGGTCAGCCGAAGCCGTAGCTCGCGGCATCGGCCGATCATATCACGAAGCACCTGATCGACGGTGAACTGGTATTCGCCCGTGAAGAGCGCAATCTGTTCGCGGATTTGGCGCCTATGGCGACGCAGGAAGGAAGCGGCGGTTTCGTTGTTCCTGTATCTCGGGGAATCGCTGAAGATCTTGAGCAGATCCCGATCGTATTCCTCGCTGAAGCCTGGGCTGTAGTGCGCCTGCCGCCGCTCGTAGTGAGCTCGCAGCGTGTAGCGGAGTCGAGAAAGCGAGTAGGGTCGCGCGCGGGTACGCACCGGCGGCTTCTTGTCGGCGAGATCGGTAGCGAGCTCTTCTACATATTTGAGCTTCCGCAGCGCGGGCCAGCCCTCGTATTGCTTGCGCCAATGTGAGCGGGGCGCGAGCCAAACCGCAAACGTTTCCGCGAAGTCCTCCACTGGATGAGCCTGCGCGTACCAGCCGTCGAGGTGCTCTACGAAGCTCTTGCTGACAGGATTGGGTCGATAGAATTCCGGATACGGGTCCGTTGCGTGTCCGAACATCCGTTGCCAACGCTTCCGGCGCTGCAGGTTGTAGGCATGCTGCAAAGCGTGGCCTGCCTCGTGGCGCAGTAGGCGCATGCATTCCGTGCGCGTTCCACCTTCAACTTCGAACATCATCTGTCGTTCGAGGCGGATCAAGCGTGGATGCGCCAGATAGAAGGGAATGCCGATGCCCGGAATGCCGTCGGGTGAGCACCACTCGTCCGCGAGCCACGCGTGCGGACGAAAGCGGTGAAGCCCTCTGGCGTCTAGCTCTTCGTGCAGCCGCTCGACACAATCTTCGAGCCAGGTGCCTGAAAGAGTCAGCCCCAAATCACACAGGCGAACGTCCAGGAGCTCCTCGGTTGGCAGGCCTTTCCAATCGACGGGCACGACGTGCGCAGCTTGAAGGATCCATCCTCTCACGACAACAAGTGTTTGACCGCTCGTCGAGCGATCACCATGGCAGTCGCTCACCGTTGGCGTGCCAGAACCCACCCGATGTCTCGAGCTTCAGGTCGTCGATGCGTGAGATGAGCCCCGCCACGGCTTCTTCGACTGGGATGCCGTGATGACCCGTCATGCGGGTCGCGACCATGCCTGGGTGCAGCAGGGCGACGGCGATTCGCTCGCTCCGAAAGTCGTGGGCGAGATTCACGCCGGCCATGTTCAGAGCTGCCTTCGACATGCGATATCCGTAGTACCCCCCGGACCCATTGTCGCCGATGGAGCCCATCCGGCTCGTCATGAGAATTACCTTGGAGCCGCTGTGCAGGTGTTCGTGCAAGATCGATGTCACCAAGAGCGGACCCAGCGTGTTCACCTCGATCTGCCTTCGAATCCCGTCGAAATCGAGATCGTGGAACGGCTCGTTGAGCATGATGCCCGCGTTGTTGATCAGTATGTCGATTTCGGCGTCGCCGAGCTCACGGGATACCATCTCGAGCGCATCCTCGTCCGTGACATCGACTCTCTCGATGATCCGAATGCCGAGCTCGCGCAGCTCAGGGCCGGCCTTTCGACACAAAGCGATGACCTCGTCGCCCCGGCCGCTGAGCTGACGGGCGAGCTCCAAGCCAATGCCGCGGTTCGCGCCCGTGATTACCACTCTCGCCATGATCCTCTCCTCCTGCAGCAGGATCATAGCGCTCCACGAGCGTTGTCCAGCCCGATCCGATCACCAGACGGGCACGCAAAGCCGTTCGCCTGCGATCAGCTCGCAGCCGAAGCCCGACGCGACGTCGCAATCGGCGTCGATGATGCAGCGTTCGACGCAGATTCGTGAGGTCACGGGGCCTCCAAGCCAGACGTGGTCGATGCAGGCGCCTGGCAGCGCATTGAACTCGGAAAAGGGACAGTCGAGATCATCGAAGCATCCAACCGTGCAAATGGCGTTGACGTACTCGGTGTACCGATCGGCCGGCAATGCGAGCTCCTCGCAATAGTTCCCAGCGTAACAGTCGACGTCGGAGTAGCAGGTTTCGTACATGTACGATTTCGGCCGAGGCTCGTAGAAGTCGTCGTCGTACTCCCCCACGAAGATGCAACCCGAGAGCAATGAAGCGCAGAGCGCAGCTACAAACCATGGCAAGCGTGGATCGATTCGAAACGGCATGGCAAACGTCTCCTCAGGGGATAGACGCTCGGCTGCGCCGTCGATTCAATCGCCATCTTTTTACTGCGAAACCGCTAAATCGTGACGTGCACGACGTGGCCTTCGTAGGCTGCAATACCTTCGTCGACCTTCTCGCCCAGCTTCCGCGCCAATACCACCAGGGCGCGCGCAATGGCGAGCTCGTCGCCGATCATGGGCCGGTTCGGGTCTTCGGGATTTCGGCGGGCCTTGCCGACTCCCACAAGCTCACTGCCGTCGATGGTGAGGCGCGCCGTCGCATCCGTCGCATGACCCTCCTCGACGACGTCCACTTTCACGGTGAATGTCTTTTTCGCGGACATCGGATACCTCCTCGAGCGAGAAAACAGCATAGGGGAAGTATGCCGTTTCCGTCCACGACTATCGCAATGCCCCTCGAGAGGCCGCAGTCTCGCGGAGCTTGGCGTGCGCGTCCGGCGTTGACGTGCCACCGTAGCGCGGAAACCGGGCAGTCAGAGGAGAGTGAGCCATGCGTTCATCGCGTTTCGTTCTAGTTGGTGTTGCGCTGACCATCCTCGCATCCGCGTGCAAGGGAAGCGATACGTCGGGCGGTGAGTGGACCGTGGATGCGGGCGCGCTGAAGTTGCGCGTGAGCGATTCGCCGTGGAACATGACCTTCTTCGACGGAGAGGGAAGCGTAGTGCTGGTCGAGCACGGGGGAACGGGGGACGGGCCTACCGGAAGCCTCGCATTGCACATCGGTGAGCCGCCTCTCGGAAACGGGCAGCAACCCGCCTTGCCTCCGCTTCAAGATGGAAAGCCTGCAACGCCACCCCCGCGCGACACCGGCTGGGCTCATGCCGTCGCCGTCGAGTCGTCGCGGTACGAGGCCGAGTCCTACGTTGCCACGATTGCCACCTCGCAGGCGGATCGCAAGCTCGAGCTCGTCGCGACCCCGTCGGCCGATGGGGTCATCGAAATCACGGTGAGGCCTCAGAGCACCGAGGGAGTGCAGGCGCTCGGCATCGCTTTCGTGGCAGCGCAGGAGGAGCGCTTCGTGGGCTTCGGTGAGCGCAGTAACGCGGTCAATCAAGCCGGCTGGACTCTGGAGCACTACGTCGCTGACGGGCCCTACTACGACGAGGCGGAGTACACCATCATGGGCGCCGTCCTTCCCGATTGGGGTACGCGGTGGCGACCCGATACGACCTATTTCCCGATTCCGTGGCTCTTGTCCTCACGCGGGTATGGCGTTTTGGTCGACAACGACGAGATGAGCTATCACCGCGTCGCGTCGGAGACCGCGGAGGCGTGGAGCGTCGAGGTCGAAACGACCGAGCTTCGATTTCGCGTGTTCGGCGGACCCACGCCGGCAGATGTGTTGCGCCGTTATACCGATGCGGTCGGACGGCAGCCTGCGGACTACGCCCCCTGGTTCTTCGGGCCGTGGCTGCAGACGGAATCCGACGCCCAAATCGAAGAGTTTCGTGCAGCCGACGTGCCGACTTCCCTCAACGCGACGTACTTGCATTACCTGCCGTGTGGAAGCCAGCAGGGAAGGGAGCAAGATCAGGAGATCAGAACTGCCGCGAATCACGCCATGGGGGTAGCCATTCATACCTATTTCAATCCCATGATCTGCGTCTCATACGAATCGGCGTTCGATGACGCCGAAGCGCAGGGCGCGCTCATCGAGCATGCGGACGGCGAAACCTACATCTACGAGTACTGCAGCAACGTCGGAAGTTGCTTCGAGGTCAGTCAGTTCGATTTCGCCGCGCCCAACGGCGTCGCTGCGTACCAAGCGTTGACCGACGAAGCAATTGGCCACGGATACGACGGATGGATGGAAGACTTTGGCGAGTACACGCCCCTCGACGCGGTCTCGTCGAGCGGGGCCACGGGAACGGAGTTTCACAATCGCTATGCCCGCGACTACCATTGCGGCGCGTACCAGGCGACCGCCGAGGTGGACAAGCCGCTGGCGCGATTTACGCGCTCGGGCTGGGCCGGCTCACCCGCATGCACACCGATCGTTTGGGGAGGTGACCCGACGTCCGGTTGGGACTACGACGGGCTAGAATCCTCGATCTATCAAGCGCTTTCGATGGGCACCTCGGGAGTCGCAATTTGGGGCTCCGACATTGGAGGCTTCTTCCAACTCGGACGCGCCCTCAGCGACGAGCTGTTCGACCGCTGGATCGCCTATGGCGGCCTTTCCGTGGTGATGCGAAGTCAGAAGAACGGGGTGCAGCTGCCCGAATACGATCGCCCTCAACCGTGGGACGAGGCGCATCGACCCGTTTGGCGCTTGTACTCGAAGCTCCATACGCAGCTCTACCCGTACGTTCAGGCGGCCGCCGAGGACTACTACGCGACAGGAAGGCCGATCATGCAGCATCACGTGCTGGCGCACCCGAGCGATGCGCAAGCCACTGCCCGCGACGATCAATACATGTTCGGTCCGAGCATTCTGGTTGCCCCCGTATACGTGGAGGGCGCGGTGGAGCGGGAGCTCTACTTGCCCGAAGGCACCTGGGTCGAGTGGTGGCGTTCGGTGGTCTACGGAGAGGAGGGTGGCACCTTCAGCATGGCCGCACCGACGCTCCATGAGGGCGGCGCGCCGCTCACGGTCTCGGCGCCCCTCCCGGAGATTCCCATGTTCATCGAGGCGGGCGCCGTGATTCCGATGCTCTGGCCCGACGTGTTCACCCTGGCCGAGTACGGCGATGACCCCACGATCGTACATGCCTCCGATCGCGACGATCGCCTTCACGTGTTGGCGTTCCCGCGCGGGGAGACATCAGGCAAGCTCTATGCGGACGGGCAGTGGAGCAGCGTGGAAGGCGAGGGCGCCTGGAGCCTAACCTTGCACAACGCAAGGCAACGCACCATTCACCTCGAAGCCTCGATGCGTGCTCTGAATCAGCCCTTCGACGTATGCGGTGCGTCTCTCGACGGCGTCCCGCTCTCGGAGGACGACTGGTCCTACGACGAATCGACCGGTACCTTCGAAGCCACCTACGATACCGACTCCGGCATTCTCCAGGTCACCGGCTGTTGAGGATCTGTGCGTTTGGAGTGGCGTGGCGGGCCGCCCGCAATGCCGAGTAGACGCAGTCCGCAATCGACAAACCGCTGACGTATTGGCGGGAGCAGACGCCTACTGCGTTTCTTCCCGCCGCATACAGTCCCGGCACCACACCGCCTTGCTCGCTCAGCACCTGACCGGTCTCTTCGTTTACCGCGAGCCCTCCGAGTGTCATGACGGCGCATAGGTGGCGCTTCGATCCGAGAGAGCAATCGATGGCGTAAAAGGGGCCCTCCCGCATCGGGTGCATGCTCCCGCGGTCCTTGCCGAAAGGGTCGGTGGTCCGTCCTTCTGCCGCCGCGTTGTACTCTTCGAGCGTCCTTCGTAGCTGGTCGTGGGGCACGTGGAGCATTTTGGCGAGCGAGGCGACGTCCTTGGCTTTCTTGCAGTTGAAGTAGAGGTTCATGAGCGCAACGCCTCGTTGAAACCACTGAAGCCGGCCCGGCTTCGATTGATCGAGCGCTAGCTTCCGAAGATGCTCGTCGATGATCAGCGTTGCGATACCCTGGTTGTGCTCGACCATGGCCTCGCCGATCTTCGCGCCGTACCAGAGCTCGTTGGCAAAGCGTTTACCCTTTCCGTTGATCAGCATGCCTTCTGCAAAGGCGTTGGGTGGATACAAGAAGCGCCAAGCCGAAGCCCGGTGCATCTGATCGACTTTACCCCCCACGCTCTGTCCCAGCCGAATTCCAAGCCCGTCATCTCCTGCCGTCCCGAGGGCAAGCCCGGGGATGAACTCCGGCACGTGCTGCGCCACCATCTCCCGATTGAACACGAAGCCACCCGCACAGAGCACCACTCCCCGGCGACAGTGAATGCGCTTGGGCACCGAATGCTTCTCTTCGATCTCATCGCAGCGCCGCCGCAGCCGAGACGCAATCACCGGCGCCATCTTCGCGATGGACGTCTCCAAGCGATGCAGCCAGCGATGCATCTCCCGCCAAACGCCACCGGAGATGGCTCGGTACTCCGCACCGACGACACCACCCGTTCGGTCGACGATGAGACGGCTGACGGGGGCTTGCAGCTCGAAATGAACTCCTTTTGCGTGGGCCCAGGCGCGAAGCGGCTCCACGATGTTGGCTCCCGGAAAGGCGCCTCCGTCGGTTCGATGACCGCGTGGCGCTGGAACCGCATGGTCGCGGTACGGAGGAAAGGTCTCGTTTCCCGAGTAGTAGAGGTGGTACTCGTTCGTCGGATACGAGGTCTTGACGGGGCACAAGGTACCAAAGAACGGGACGCCACGGTCGGTCAGCCACCGCACGTTTTCTGGGCTCGTCTCGCAGAAGTCGCGCAGCGTGCGATCTGAAACCGCGTCTTGCACCTCCAGGGACAGGTAGCGGTACATGTTTTCCACCGTGTCCTCGACGCCTGCCTCTCGTTGTATGTGCGTGCCGCCGCCAGCGTAGAAGACGCCTCCGCTAATCGCGGTTGCACCTCCACCTTCGAAGCGCTCCAGCACGACGACGTCCGCTCCCCGCTCTCGCGCTTCAATCGCCGCGGTGATGCCGGCGGCGCCGAGCCCCACTACCACGAGGTCCGTATGGCCGTCCCACTCAGCGCCTTCCACGTCTTCGATTACGAGTGGCGTCAGGGTGAACATCTGGATTGCGCAAGCTAGCATGGCGGGTCAATCTCCGCAGCGACTGATGGAGCTAGCTGTCGATCCCAATGGCGTCGGTCCCGTATGCTTGGTGACCGGTGGAAACGGCTACGTTGGAAGACACTTGGTGCGCCGGTTGTTGGATCTGGGCTGCCAGGTGCGGGCGCTCGATTTGGCGCCTTTCGAGGGCGACCCGCGGGTGAGCAGCATCGTGGGTGACATTCGCCGGATGAGCGACGTGGGACCCGCCTGCAAAGGCGTGGATACCGTGTTTCACACGGCCGCCATCATCAACACCCTGACCCTCGCCCGCCCCAGCGTTCGCCGACAGGTATACGGCGTCAACGTCTTGGGGACCGAGTGCGTGATTCGCGCGTGCCGCGAAGCAGGGGTCAAGAAGCTGATTTTTACCAGCTCGATTACGGTCGCCGTCGACGGGCCGATCCGAGGAGGCGATGAAACGGCTCCTTACGTCGGCGCCAACGGCCTTCCCGATCTCTATTCGCAGACCAAGAGCTTGGCCGAAAAGCTCGTATTGGAAGCGGACGACCCCAATGGCCTTCGGACCGCGGCCATCCGGCCCGGCGGCGTCTGGGGACCGGGAGAAGGCGCCATCGTCGTACAGGATTTCATCGAGCACCTCGCCGCCGGACAGTTCAAAGCCATGATCGGCGACGGGCGTTCGGTCACCGACAACGTGCACGTCGACTCGGTGGTGGATGCCCATTTTCTGGTGGCCCAGAAGCTGACCGACGAGCCCGAGCGCGTGGGTGGCCAAGCGTACTTCGTGAGCGACGACGAGCCGACCAACCCCGTCACCTGGTACCGCCCGATCGTCGAGGGTCTCGGATATTCCTGGCCCAAGATGCACATTCCGCGTCCCCTGGCCTATGCGATTGCGTACGTCGGCGAGCTCATCCACTACCTCGGAGGTCCAGATCCGATGCTCACTCGCCGCGGCGTCCTGGCCGTCACGCAGGACGCGTCGTTCAGGATCGACAAGGCCCGCGCACACCTCGGTTATGCTCCGCGAACGAGCGCCGCCCGAGGTCTGCCCGAGCTCATGGACGAATTCCGGGCCACGCACGACCGCCTGAGGTCCGCATGATGATCAAGCTGATCTATCTGCTCTGGCCGCGGCGTCCGATGGAACGCGAGGAGCGACGCATCAACCTGCTCGAGAAGTGTGCCCCTCGGCTGCTCGAGGCAGGCGCGACATACCTGACGATCAACATCGACGACGATCATGCCGATGTCCCTTCGCCGACACCAACGACGAGGCTCACCGATCCATTCGTTGCCGAGGTGAGTATGTGGGTCGAAGATCTCGGACGTCGAGGCGTGCTTGAGTCGGTGTTGCTCGATGCGGATTTCGACATTGCCGGCTACCGGGTGACCGAGCATCTCTACACTGACTACGGCGGGAATCGTCACGGGAAGCATCGAGACTGGCCCGACGGCGAGCGTTCGCCCGTTATCGTCTCCGTGACTCCTCTAGAGCGTCCCAGGCGTATCCCCAAGGATCGCTGGATGAAGCATTGGTTCAATCGACAGGGCCCGATGTCCGAGGCCATGCAACCGAGAAGCCGCTACGTTCGCAACGTGGTGGAAGAGGTGTTGACGCCCGGGGCCGTCCCATACGAAGGAATCGTAGAAGAATCCTGGCCGTCGGCGACGCACGTCACGGACCCTTTCGTTTTCTATGGCGCGCGCAACCGGCTAGAGCTCATCAAGAACATGGCCGTCATGGCGCAAAGCGTCGCTGCCTTCCTTCCCATCTGGAAGATCACCAGCGTAACGATGAGCGAGTATTTCATTCGAAGCCCTCACGGCTGACTCGCCTGTTTGTGCTGGACGCTTTCTGCTTTTTTGGAGATCCTCAAAGCCTGATGCGAAACGACCGACGTAGTTTTCTCAAGTTGTCTGCTGCCGGGGCCGCAGCGCTTTCCGCGATGAGCACCGGCGCGACGCTTTCTGGCTGCACCTCTGGCGCCCCTGCGACCGGCATGAAAGTCCTGCGGCCCGAGGACGTCGAGCTGCTGCGGGCCCTCATCCCGGCGGTGATGAAGGGTAAGATCACGCCAGACGACTCGGCCGCCATCGACCAAACCCTGGAATCGTTCGACACGCTCATGGATGACCTGTCGGATCTGGTCATCGAGGGTGTTCAGCAGGCGTTTGACGTGTTGAGCTTCGGCCCAACTCGGGCGCTGACGACTGGGCAGTGGGCTTCCTGGTCGAAAGCCTCGCTAGAGGATGCCGAGAGCGCGCTCGGCCGGCTGCGCGACAGCAGAATCGGGCTGCTCAACGCCATCTATGCCGCCATGATTCGGCTCATCGTGAGCGCTTGGTATCTCATTCCGGAGAACGCTGCGACGGCCGGGTATCCGGGCCCGCCAAAGAAGGTAGCGGACACCAGGCCTTCCGCAGGGCCAATCGGAGGAGTGGCGCCGTGACGGACCTTTCGACCATCACGCTGGGCAGTAGCACCGATCCATACAACGACGCCGCTGCCCGCGGCTGGAGCATCACCGATGCGAGCGCGCTCAGCTCACCGCTCGAGCTCGAGGCCGACGTCGTCATCGTAGGAACGGGCGCCGGCGGTGGCACTGCCGCAGAGACCCTGAGCGCAACGGGCCTCAGCGTGGTGCTCCTCGAAGCCGGGCCTCTCAAGACATCGTCCAAGTTCGACATGCAAGAGCGAGCGGCGTACCGTGACCTCTATCAAGAGGGGACGGGCCGCGGGACCAAGGATGGCGGCATGGTGATCCTCCAGGGCCGCTCCGTGGGAGGCTCGACCACCGTCAACTGGACGACGAGCTTTCGGACGCCCCCGGAAACCTTGAAGTTCTGGGCAGAGCACATGGGCGTCAGTGGATGCTCGGTCGAAGAGATGGAGCCGTTCTTCGAGCACATGGAGAATCGGCTGAACATCCACGAATGGCCGGAAGCGCCCAACCCGAACAACGCCATGTTGCAGCGCGCTGCCGAGAAGCTCGGATACTCATGGGCAAAGATTCACCGCAACGTCCGTGGCTGCTTGAATCTCGGCTACTGCGGGCTCGGGTGCCCCGTCGATGCAAAGCAATCCATGCTCACGACGACCATTCCCGCCGCGTTGAACAACAAAGCCAAGCTGGTGCACCACGCCCGCGTCGTCCGCATTCTGCGCGAGGGGGACGCGGTCGTCGGAGTGGAAGCCGAAGCCCTCACTCCAAACGTGAGGAGCACGACAGGTCAACGGATCACGATTCGCGCTACGAAAACCGTATTGGCGGGAGGCGCGATCAACACGCCCGCCATTTTGCTTCGTTCCGGTGCTCCCGATCCCCACGGGCGGATCGGCAAGAGGACGTTCCTGCATCCGACGACGCTGACGATGGCGATCTACGACGAAGCGATCGATCCTTTCTATGGCGCCCCCCAGTCGATCTACTCCGATCATTTCCAATGGCAGGGCGTTCACACTGGGCCGATCAACTTCAAGTTGGAGGTGCCGCCACTTCAGCCAGCTTTCGCCGCCGGCTTCTACAGCGCAGCGGGCGAGGAGCTCACCCGAAGCATGGACCAGCTAAACAAGACCCAGTGCATGATCGCGCTTCTGCGAGATGGCTTTCACGAGCAGAGTCAGGGTGGGACGGTGGAGATCGACGATCGGGGCAGGCCGCTGCTCGATTACCCGCTCGATGACTACCTGCTCGAAGGTGTGAAACGCGCCTGGAAGGTCATGGTCGAAATGCAGTTCGTCACCGGAGCCAAGTCCGTGCGTCCCGCGCACAAGCAAGCAAGGCACTACACTTCGTGGAAAGAAGCCAAAGAAGCGATGGCGGCCCTCGAGATCGTTCCGCACAAGGTCACGGTAGGCAGCGCCCACGTCATGGGCGGATGTCCGATGGGAGATGACGAAGCCCGAAGCGTGACGGATTGCGACGGCAAGTTCCGTCATTGGGACAACCTCTACGTCATGGACGGCTCGTTGTTCCCCACCAGCATCGGGGCGAATCCTCAACTCTCCATCTACGGCCTCGTCTACAAGCTATCCAGCAACCTCGCCGCCGGGTTCCGAGCCTGACACCGGCGCCACGGTCTGATTGAGGAAGGCGATCAGAGCTCGGTTCACGGCGGTGGGCCGTTCCTGTTGCGCGAAATGGCCCGCCCCTTCGATGATCTCGATGCCCCGAAGGTTCGGCACCCGCGCCGGCATGGTGGCCAAAGACTTGGCGGTGATGATCTCGAGAACGGGATCTTTCTCACCGCATAGGAAGAGGGCGGGACAATGGATCGTCGCCCGGCCGTATTCCGCATCGCGTTCCCAGTTCAGATCCATTGCGCGATAGGCATTGAGGCCGCCGATGAATGCAGTGTCGGGCCCGGTCCGTAGGTACTCGGCAACCAGGTAGTCGAGGTCTTCGTTGCTGAGCCAAGGCCAAGGCATGGGCTCCTTCGGATCGGCCAAGACGTCGAGGTAGCCGGTGCCTTCCGAAGGAAAGCGCTTGAAGTCGAGCAAGCTTCCGCGGGCGCTCAGCGCCCAGTAGATGCGCTTTAGAAACAGCCGGGGATTGGCCCCAAGCTCCGCTTCCGCAAGGCCCACCTGTTGGAAGTAATGCAGGTGGAGAAAGTGACGCTTCGCAATGGTCGCATACGTGTCGCTCGGTCTCCTGCCGCGCGCTCGTGCGGCGTCGGGCTTCGTCCTCGTTGATGGGGTCGTTTCATCGTCCCGTGCAAAGCCGACCCCATAAGGAACGGCAATCGATACGACGCCGCGAACACGGCTGGGCGCGTGCAGGGCGGCGGCCCAGGCAGCTTGCGCCCCGAAATCGTGTCCGACGACCACCGCTTGTTCCTCGCCCAGGGCGTCGAGAAGCCCAACCAAGTCCGCGACGATCGTCTGGTTCCCGTACGCGCTCGCTTCCAAAGGCCGATCGGTTCGGCCATAGCCCCGCATGTCGACGGCGATGGCACGGAACCCCGCGGCGGCGATGACCGGCAGCTGATGGCGCCAAGAGGACCAAAGCCCGGGGAACCCGTGGCAGAGAAGCACGGGGGGCCCTTCGCCTCGAAGGACTGCGTGCATGCGAATACCGTTCGTCTCGACTTCGACGTGCTCGGCGTCTTTCATGAAGGCTGCTCGACCCGCGCCCCCGGCGGGGCCTGGGCGGGGATCGCTACGGTTTGGCCGCCTCGGCCACCGCTTCTACCAAGCTCTTCGAAAACATTCGGCCGGTCAGGTTGTCGCGCACCTTCTTGTCTGCGGCATCCCATTCGGGCTTTGCATCGCCGGCTTCCACTGGGACGATGCCCTTCTTCACGACCACCTCGTATGCTTTCTGATCGTCCTGTCGGATCGTCTTGTTGAGCAGCTCGTGCGCGCGATCCGCCGTGCTTTGAAAAGCTTCTTGCAGCTCCGGGGGGAGCTCGTCGAACTTGTCTTTGCGCATCATCGTGCCACCCGCGATGATGGCCGAGTTGTGGGCAGTCATGTAGCCAACTCGCGTGTACCACTGCAACGCGACCGCGGTGAGCGCCGATGAGGAGATGACGTCTACCATTCGCGTTTGGAGCGCTGGATAGACTTCCGGCACGCCCAGCCTGACCGCGCTCGCGCCGATGACGTGATAGAATTCGATGAAGATCGGATCGTCCTTCCACACCCATGGGCGCATCGACTTGATGTCCGACGGCGACTTGATCGGCTGCACGGAGAAGAGCCGCGTCTTGCCTGCATCACCCCAGCCCACGAGCTTGAAGCCTTCCTGCTCGAACATCCCTTCGAACTTGTCGGCCATCCTTTCTCTCACGCGGTCGAGCTCTTCATAGGTGTCGAGGAAGCCTGGCAACACGAGAACGTTCATCGCCGGGACGAGCATGCTCATGCCGGTCATGGTGACCACGCCTCCGTCGAGCTGCCCCACCCGCATCTTGCGGACGAAGTCCCGTTCGTCGCCTTGCGAGCCGCCGGGATAGAAGCGCAGCTTGAGCTTCCCGTTGGTCTTTTCCTGCAGCGTGGTGTTCCACGCGTTGAGGACTTTCATCCACGACGAACCCGCCGGGGCCAGGGAGGCTATCCGGAGCGTATACGCCTCTTCGGCTTTGGTGGTCGTGGTGGTGCCCGGGAGCGCGATGGCTGCGGCCAGGAGTAGCGAAATTGGTACAAAACGACGATACATTCTCAACACCTTTCCGTCGTGGCAGCCGAGATTCACAGGGAACCACGTCCCCGTCAATATGAAGGATCGGCCTTTTCGAGCATTTCCGCTGCTTCCTGCTCGAATAGCTCGACGAGGCGACCGGGGTTCTTACTCACCGCCTCGTCCAGTCGGACCCCGACAATCACCTTTCCGGCGTAGCTCAAGATACTCAGACCCAGGCCGAGGCGCGCGGGATGAGGCACCCAGAACATCACGTCCCGCAAACGCTTCCCATCGATATAGAGAGGCTCGCGGGGTCCTGGCACGTTGGTGACGACAAGGCTGGCCTTGCGTCCGAATACTTCGTTGACGATGTGCTCGATGGTCGCTGATGTGTGCCCAAGCGCGTTGAGGATGCCAAAGGAGACGAAGGCTTCTGGGGTTCCCTTCAGCGCGTCCATGCGCTTCTTGAGCGCCCGGAATCTCGACTCGGTGGTGCTCTCGTTGACGGGGAGGTCGAGAAACACCAGCCCGAAGCGGTTGCCCATCGAGTCGTCCATCTCTTCGATCCAGCGAATGGGCCGGAGATTCACGGGTATGATCGCGCGGATCGTGAGCTCGTCGACCGGCTCGCGCGCTTCTGCCAAAAAGCGTCGAAGCGCACTGGTCATCGCGCTGAGCAGCACGTCGTTGACCGTCGCGCCGCGCGAGCGCCCGATCGCCTTGATCGCATCGAGGTCGAGGCTTGAGGACCATGCCATGCGGCGACGGCCGGAGAGCTTGTTCTTCAAGAAAGTATGCGGGTCGAAAGGCACGAATAGCAGGTGGCCCAGGCTGAGCGCCAAAGCCGCTCCTTGCTTTGCGAGGTCGATGGCATGACCGGGATGACGAACGATCTGGTTGGCCTCATGCACCAGGACGTTCAGCAAAGGCTCATGCTCGTCCGGGTCTGCAGGGGTCATGGTTTCGGACATAGGTGTGCCATCCGCCCGGTCGGCGAGGTTGATCATGGCGTGGGCTAGGGCGAAACCGTCCGCGATGCAGTGGTGCAGCCGGGAGATGATCGCCGAGCCGGCATCTGGGCCGTGGATGAGGTGGATGGCCCAAAGAGGACGATCCATGGGCAACGGTTGATTGCCAAGGTCCGCCACGAGCGTCCTCAACGACTCCGCGGTCAGCGGAGAATCGACGACTTGAAGCGTCACGTGACGTTCGATGTGGAACGCATCATCGTCCTCCCAGCTCGGATGGCCGTCGAAATCCGCGACGCGCTGCCTGAAGCGTTCGTACTTCAGGAGCCTTCGTTCGATCGTGCTCTTGAGCGCGGCGTAGGGGAGCCGCTCGTCGAGAGTCAGAAGCGTCACGATGTCCGCCGGGTTGCCCGGCTGATCCATGTGGAGCCAGGCCGTGTCAACCGGGCTCATTCGTTCCAAGGTCATGTGGTCCTCCACGTCGAGGATACTCGGGTGCCCGTCCAAGCGCGAGGTGTGCTATCAGCTCGATCGATGGCTGGAGGCGTCATAGAGAATCGCGAGAGCACGGCGCGTGACCATCTAGCCAACGAGCGAACCTTCTTGGCTTGGGTTCGGACGTCCCTCGGCCTGGCGGGTCTCGGCGTTCTTCTGGAGAGGCTCGGGGCAGGCGGAGATGAGACGATTGCTGTGGTTGCCGGGGTGGGTTTCATCAGCTTCGGCGGTCTGTCCCTGCTCTACGCGGTGAGTCGCTATTTGCGGGTCGCCAAGAATCTCGAGCAGGGGAAATTTCCGGTGGCCCGACGCGGGCCGATCGTGGTTGCGGTCGGTGCTCTGCTCGTCGTCGGAGGCGCGATTCTCTACGTCCTCTTGTTGAGCTGAGCCGTCTCGTTTCTCAGAAATGGGCCTCGGTGCCACACTTCGGCATCTCGCGCCCCATGTAGGGGTTCGAAATCCCTTCCTCGCGCTGCACCCATTTCTTGTAGCCTTTCGCCATCGGACACTCGTACACGTGCAGGTCCTCTTGGAGGCTGGGGGCGGCAGAGAGCAGCGAGATCATGGCCCGACTGACATCGCCGAATGCCGCGCGGGCTTCGCCCAAACCGTCGGCTTCGAGCGTTCCCATGCGCTGTGCAGCAGCCGAAAGCTCCTCGAGCGGCCGGAGAAGCGACGCGGGAGCGGTCGCCGAGGCGGCCTTCGCCGCTCGAGCGAGATCGAGCGCATCCGCCCTCACGTTTGCATCGTCCTCGGTCAACGCCTTGCTGATTTTCTCGTAGGCGGAAAGGGTTTCGTCGATGCTTGCGTGGGTCGCGGAGGGAATCGGGGGCTGCCCTTTGGAAGCCTTCTGCTCGCTCTTCGAGCAGCTCAGCAGCGCGCTTGCCAAGACGATGGTCGTCCACGCGAGGCATACGATTCGGTTTCGATGCGTCATCTGTCGTCTCCCTTGTACTCTAGCTCGATGGCCGTGCGGGGAGGGATCGGCCCTTCCACACGAAGAAAAGTGCCGGATACACGGTGAGCTCCAGCAAGAAAGACGTCGCCAGGCCGCCCACCATCGGGGCGGCAATGCGTTTCATGACGTCAGCTCCCGTGCCGGCGCTCCACAGGATCGGCAAGAGCGCAATCGTCGTGGTCATCACCGTCATGAGCTTGGGCCGAATCCGTCGCGCGGCGCCATCCACGATGGCTTCGGTGAGGTCTTCGGGACCCCGAAGGTCGCCTTGCTCTTCTGACTTTCGGTGGGCAAGCGTCAGGTATAGCAACATCACGACGCCGGTCTCCGCGTCCAGGCCCGCCAGTGCGATCAGTCCCACCCAGACCGCAACGCTCATGTTGTAGTCGAGAAGGAACAGAAGCCAGATCGCACCGATGAGGGAAAACGGCACGGCCAGCATGACGATGGCCGTTTCGATCCACGATTTCGTGTTCCAGTACAAGAGCATCATCACCAGGAGCAAAGTGATGGGAACGACCAACTTGAGCCTTTCTTTGGCTCGCTCCAGATATTTGAACTGACCGGCCCATGCGAGCCACACGCCAGCGGGAAGATCCACTTCGGTGGCGACCACGCGTTTGGCGTCTCGCACGTATTCCGCAATGGCACGGTCCGTGTCGACGAATACGAAGCCCACCAGCTTGCCGTCCTCGCTCCGGACCATGGGCGGGCCGGTCACGAACTCGATGTCAGCCACCTGGCTGATTGGGACCTGGGCTCCGGTGTCCGTGGTGATCAGGATGTCGTCGAGCAGTGAAGGATCGTCCCGATACTCGCGTGCATAACGGACACTGATTGGATAGCGCTCTCGCCCTTCTACTGTCTCGGAGACGGTCATGCCGCCCACTGCGGTCATGATCACCTCGTTGACGTCCGCAACGCGCACTCCGTGGCGGGCTGCCTCGTCTCGGTCGATGTCGAAGTCCACGTAGAACCCGCCGGTGGAGCGCTCCGCAAAGGCGCTGCGCGTCCCCGGGATCTTCGAAACGGCTGCTTCAATCTGGAGGGCCGTGCGCTCGATCGTTTCGAGATCGTCCCCGAAAACCTGAATGCCGAGAGGGCTTCGGATGCCGGTCGCGAGCATCTCGGTGCGCGTCTGAACCGGCATCCAGAAGATGTTGGGCATGCCAGGGTAGCGGAGTTTCTTGTCCATCTCCTCGATCAGGTCCTGCCAGGTCAACCCGGCTCTCCACTCGGACCGGGGTTTGAGCACGATCGTCGTCTCCAACATGCCGATGGGTGCGGGATCGGTGGCCGTCCGTGCTCTTCCGGCCTTGCCGAAGACGGAGACCACCTCGGGAAACGCCTTCAGCTCCCGATCCATGGCCTGAAGGACGTTGGCCGCTTCGGTCACCGACATGCCGGGCGGGGCGGTCGGCATGTACAAGATGGTGCCCTCGTTCAAGGGCGGCATGAACTCGCTCTCGAGCCGCAAGAAGACCGGAATCGTCGCCGCCATCGCTACGATGGCGACCGCGATGACGGCCCATCGGTGTGCAACCACGAACCGAACGACGGGCACGTAGCTTGCCACCAGCCAGCGGTTGACGGGGTTGTCCTCTTCACGTCGGATCCTTCCGCGAATCATCAGCACGGCCAAAGCCGGTATCAACGTCACCGAAAGGATGGCAGCGAAGCCCATCGAGTATGTCTTGGTGAATGCAAGCGGCTTGAAAAGCCGGCCCTCGGCGCTCTCCAAGGTGAACACGGGCAGGAACGATACCGTGATGACCAGCAGGGAAAAGAAGATCGAAGGTCCCACCTCCTGCATGGCCGCCACGATGGTTTCGAGCCGCGACCCAGGGCGCCCCTCCGAATCCCAATGTTCGAGCTTCTTGTGGATGTTCTCGATCACGATGACGGAGGCATCGACCATGGCGCCGATCGCAACGGCGATCCCTCCGAGTGACATGATGTTCGCAGTGAGATCCTGGTAGAACATCGGGATGAACGAGAGGATGACAGCCAGAGGAAGCGTGATGATCGGAACGAGCGCGCTCCTCGCGTGCATCAGGAACAAGAAGATGATGATGCTCACCACGAGCATCTCTTCGATCAGCGTGTGACGAAGCGTATCGATCGCCCGTTTGATGAGATCGGACCGGTCGTACGTGATGACCAGCTCGACACCGTCGGGAAGGCTGCTCTTCAAGTCTTCGATCTTTTGCTTGACCGCATCGATCACGGACAGCGCGTTCTCGCCGTACCGCATGATGACGATGCCGCCAACCACCTCTCCTCGTCCGTCGAGCTCGGCGATTCCCCGGCGCATGGCAGGGCCGGCGCTGACGACCGCGACGTCTTGCACGAGCACCGGCGTTCCGCCTTCGCCGAGCTTGAGCGGAATCTTGCGAAGGTCGTCCAAGCTTTTGATGTAGCCGCGGCCGCGTATGATCTGCTCGTGGCCCGCAATCTCGATGGTGCGACCCCCAGCGTCCTCGTTCGATTCACGGACGGCGCGGACCACCTCGCCGATGCCGATGCCGTATCCGCGTAGCCGGACAGGGTCGATCTGAACCTGATACTCCTTTACGAAGCCGCCCACCGACGCCACTTCGGCCACCCCCGGCACGCTCTCGAGCGCATAGCGAAGGTTCCAATCCTGGAAGGAACGAAGCTCCTGCAGATCGTGCTTCCCGGTCTCGTCGACAAGCGCATATTGAAACACCCATCCTACCCCCGTGGCATCCGGACCCAGGGTCGGGCGAGCCCCTGGCGGAAGCTCGGGCAGCGCCGAGTTGAGATACTCGAGCACACGGCTTCGCGCCCAGTACATGTCGGTGCCGTCTTCGAAGATGACCGACACGAACGACAGGCCGAAGAACGACTGACCGCGAACGTACTTGACCCGAGGCGCCGCCAAGAGGAACGTGGAGATCGGGTAGGTGATCTGATCTTCGACCAGGTCAGGGCTTCTGCCCTGCCATTCGGTGAACACGATGACCTGGGTGTCCGAAAGATCTGGGATGGCGTCGAGTGGCGCGTTTCGAAGCGAATAATAGCCCCACACTGCAGCGGTGAGCGCAAAGACGAGGGTCATGAAGGGCCGGCGCGCGCTTCCCTCGATTACCCGCGCAATGAACGTGGTCTCGGAGCCGCCCCCCTCAGTGGGAGTCATGAGAGCCTCCCCAATACTTGGTCGCAGAGCGAATCCGGCTTTCGGCGGCGATCAGGAAATTGCCGGACGTCACGACCATGTCGCCCGGCTGTAGACCCTCTTTCACCTCGACGAAGCCATCCGCATGAACCCCGATCTCGACTTCCTGCGGCCTGAGCCGCCCATCTCCGAGATCGACGAACACGAGACGACGGGGCCCCGTGTAGATCACGGCCGAATCCTCGACCGCGAGCCTCTCACCGAGATCGACCTCGATCTCGACGTTGGCGTACATGTCAGGCTTGAGCAGTAGATCGGGGTTCTTCAACGCGACTCGGATGCGGCCCGTGCGGGTCTGCCCCGCAATCGTCGGATAGATGTAGTCGACTCGGCCTTCGAAGGTTCGCCCCGGGACGTAGGGAAGCTCCACGCGCACCGGTTGGTTCCGCTCGATCTGCGGAAGGTCCGACTCGAAGACATCGGCGTCGATCCAGATCCGCTTCAGATTCGCGATACGATAGACTCGGGTACCAGCTTCCACGCGACCCCCTTCGACGATGTCTTTTTCGATCACGTAGCCGGTGGCGGGAGAGAGCACGGGGACGTACTCCCAGGCCTCACCGCGCCGCTGCAACTGCCGAATCTGCGATGGGCTCATTCCGAGAAGACGCAGACGCTGCTCGGAGGCGCGAGCCAGCTCGATCAGTGCGTCGGCGCTCTCCTCACGCGTTCGCCTGAGTGCAGTGAGGTACTCACGCTCGGCCGCGTAGAGCTCCGGGCTGTACAACGTAAACAACGTTTGGCCCTTCTTTACGGGCTGACCCGTCTCGTCGACGTAGAGCTCCTGAACCCAGCCACTCATCCGAAGATTCACGTCGGTGAGAAGCGTCTCATCGACTTTCACCTGCCCAACGGCGCGAATGTGCCGGGACAGCTCGCGGCGTCTCACCTCGGCCGTGGTTACTCCGATCTGTTGTCGGCGCACCTCGTCGACGACGACCGTTCCTGTATCCAGATCTTCGTTCGTTACCGGCGTGAGCTCCATGCCGCAGATCGGACACTTGCCAGGTGAAGGTTGCTGGACCGAGGGATGCATCGGGCAGGTGTAGTACGCCACTCCTGCTTCGTGCGCGTGCTCGCCTGCAGGCTCTTCGGTCGGCGTCTTGCGTTCACCGTACTGAAGGAGCATCCACGCTCCGACGGCGGCGGCGGCGAGCAGAAGAGCACCAATCGGAAGCCAATAGCGGCGCATCTTGCGCCCATCAGGGGTGTTCATCGTATCCTCCTTCGGCGGAAACTCCGGTCAGAATCCCGCGCGCTCGGTCGAGCTCGGCAGCTCTTTGTCCGAGGTCTGCCAATGCGTCTTCGTATTGAATCTCCAGCGTTCGGAGCGAGCGCTCGGCATCGATTAGCGCTTGAAAGCTGTTTCGTCCGGTTTCGTAGCCGAACTCGGCCGCATCGATTTGCGCTCGCGCTGCCGGAATGAGCCGCTCTTGGTAAAGCCGAACAACGTGCCGCGCTTCCAGCATCCGCCGGCGTGCCTGGTCCACTTCGACCCGAACGTCGTCTCTCACTGCGGAGAGCTCGGCCGCGGCCTGCTGGGCACGGGCCTCAGCCTCATTCACGGCTCCCTTTCGGGCTCTGATCTGAAGGGGCAGGTTGAGCGAAACGCCGGTCATCCACTGATGCTCGGTCTCGGCCCACATCGAGTTGTACTCACCCATGAGACCGATTTCGGGCGAGTAGCTCCGCTTGGCGAGGCTGACGGTGGAGTCCGCTGCGCGCTGCTCGGACTGGGCGGCGCGAAGCTCCGGACGGCTTTCGATGGCCTCTCGCTGCAAGCTCTCGCTTGCTTCGATGTCCATAGGCGGAGGCTGCGTCCGAGGTGGCGGCGCTGGTAGCGGTAGGTCGGGCCGCTGATGCAGTAGACCGTTGATCTGAGCGACGACCACGTCTCGTTGCGACTGAAGGACGACGCGCTGATGAATGATGTGAGCCAGCTCCACCTCTGCCTGCAGAGGATCCTGCTGAGACACCCGACCCGCTTCGTACTGCACCATCGCGCTCGCACGGATGTCCTCGATCAGCTGGCGGTGCTCCTCGTTGAGCGCGAGCAACCGCGTCACTCGGTAGTACTCATCGAAAAGAGAGGACGCCATCAACGCGAGCGTCAGCCGGACGGCCTCGTAGTTGGCTTGCTCCGCCTCGGCCTCCGCTAGCGCCACCTGGCCGGCAAAACGGAGCTTGCCCGGCGTCGGAAAACGCTGCTCGAGCCGAACGACCTGACCAAATCTCACCTCATCCGAGCGAACGCTCAGCGGGGCGAGGGTATAGCTGGCCCGCGTGTCTTCGAGAGACCGCGCTTGGGGATGTTGGGCCAGTGCCGCACGCCAGGCCTGTCGTGCCGCTTCCAAGTTGGGATTTCGCGCAAGCACTGCGCGCACGAGCGACTCTCGCTCTAGCGGGCCATTGCCTGAAAAGACGACCGGCTCCTCGGTCTGCGTTGTACTGCTCTGCTCCTCCTCTCGTAGGGCGCTTTGCAGCTCTTCGTAGCGGTCATGCTGCCCATGTGCGCATCCGCTCCACTGTGCTCCGAGCATCATCCACGGCACCGCTGCCATCATCATCGTCAATCGATTCATTGCTCCTCACTCCCGTTGCTACGCGACCAAGATCCACGAAGACGCAGATCTCCCTCGAACGGCGAAGCACGCCGTTCAACGAAGCCCGCGCGAGGAGCTCAATTCAGGTAGGAGCAGTTCCAGACGAAGAGCGGAGGGTCGTGGCGATTCGGAGAGCCGCGCGCCAGGGGCATGCGAGCTTTCTCTGCGGGCCTGGCAGTGAAGCACTCCGAGACCACGAGCGCTGCGAGCATCGGCATCGGAGCGTCCGTGGTGGGCTTGTCTTTTCCCACCGCCGCCAACGGATGGCCGGCGTTGGCGATCACCCCGCTGCAACAATCGTCGACTCGCTTCAGCTCGACCGGGGGCCGGTCGCTGGCCTCGTGGCAGCAGCAGGTCGTCCGCACCAGGCCTTCCGTTGCACAAAGGTGGAAGACCATCCCCGTCACCATAGAGGTGACGAGAAACATCAGAGCCAACAGACCTATCGTGTGCCGCCTCATTCGCTCCAATCCATCATACCACATGGGCGCAAGGAGCCAGATCTACCAGTGAATTCCGTGCATGATGTGCGCGAAGGCGACCGTCGGACCTACTGGGGGTTGCAGAACCGGACGATATTCGCGTTCAGCCGCTCACGGCAACACGCGTAGGTCGAACATCCCGACGAGATTCATGGTCAAGAAACCTCGCTGATCCTCACCGGCCTCGTATAGCCCGTTGCATTTCAATGGGCCTCGCTTCCTAGCTCGCGCAGCGCTACAAGAGTTACCGATGCATCCTTCCCTGGGAGACTACATCGACCGAGCCGCTTTGCACATTGGTGAGATCGCCGACGAGCGGCGTAGCCTGCTCGACGAGGTCGCACGGTTCGTCTCGAGCAAGCGCCGCGAGCCCGGGGCGGTGGCTGCGCTCACGTTCATCTGCACCCACAACTCGCGGCGGAGCCAAATGGCACAGCTCTGGGCTGCTGCCGCAGCAGCTCATCATGGCATCGACCAGGTGCGGACCTACTCGGGCGGGACCGCCGTGACCGCCTTCGATCCGCGAGCAGTCGCCGCCATGCAGAGGGCGGGCTTCGCGATCGAGGGCTCGGAGGGCGACAATCCTCGCTATCGTGCCACGTTCGACCAGGGCGGGCCCGTTGTCGAGTGCTTCTCGAAGACCTACGACGATCCAGTCAACCCAGCCCAGGGCTTTGCCGCGATCATGACTTGCTCGGACGCGGATGAAGCGTGTCCCGTGGTCTTCGGAGCCGAGTTTCGCGTGCCGCTACGGTACGACGATCCGAAGACGGCCGATGGGACCTCCGAGGAGGCAGCCGTCTACGATGCGCGATGCCTCCAGATAGCGACCGAAATGCTCTGCTTGTTTTCGAAAGTCGTCTAGACCGAGTACACTCCGAACCGATCCGCCCTCGAAGCCTCAGGACGCCGAAGCACTCGGTCTAGCGCACCACCACCGGGCTCGGCTCTGGAGGCGCACCTAGCGCTTGCCGATTGGATTCGGGTTGCCGACCGTTTGATTCGCGGATCCCCAGCTCTTGCGCGAGCTCCGACACGATGAGCACGCGGCCCGAGCGCATCATCCGCCGAGGATCGCGGTGCAATGCGTGAATCACGCGGCCCACGAGCTCTGGGCTCTCGGCGTTGGCGAGAAACTTCCCGTAGGACCCCTTCATCGCATCGGGATGATGAAAGAGCGGCTCGTTTCGCTCGGTACGCACGAAGCCGAGCCAGAGGCTCATCGATGCGACATCGTGATCTCGGAAATCGACGGCCATGTCCATCGCCATCTTGTCGACACCCGCCTTCCCAGCGCCGTATGCAGGACCATGCATGTAGCAACGCGCGCCAAAGCTCGAAGTGAACACCACCAGAGCCCCGCCCGAGCGTACGAGCAACGGAGCGGCAAAGTACGTTGCGACGTAGTGCGAGCGCTGCCCGACGTCGAGCATGCGCACCAAATCGAGAGATTTTTCCCAAAACGGGCCTGGCTTGGCAAGGTCGCGCGGGATCGCGGTTGCGTTGTTGACCAAGATATCGAGTCGGCCCTCCCCCTCGCTGACCCGCTCGAACAGCTGCCGCGTCTGGTCGTCATCGGCATGGTCGCAAGATACGGGAATCCCCCTTCCTCCTGCTTCGGTCACGGCCCGCGCGGTCTCTTGCACGGTTCCGCCGAGAGGATGGCTCGCGCCATCTCGGGTGCTCCGGCCCGTCACGTAGACCGTTGCACCCGACGCGCCGAGCGCGATCGCAATGCCCTTTCCGACGCCGCGGCTTGCGCCGGTGACGACGGCCACTGTGCTCTCTGTGTCGCTCATCCAGAGGCTTCTAGCACGGCGGGCTCGGGGAAGTGCCGCCCACGGAGCCACAGAGCGACGTTGACCAGCCCAATCATGACCGGAACCTCGACCAAAGGACCGATCACGGCTGCAAACGCAGCACCGTGATGGATTCCAAAGGTCGCAACGGCCACCGCGATCGCCAGCTCGAAGTTGTTCGATGCTGCGGTGAAGGAAAGGGTCGTGGCCACGGGATAGCTCGCGCCGGCAACCTTGGACAGCCAGAACGAGATGAAGAACATGGCCACGAAATAGATCAACAGCGGCACGGCCACTCGAATCACGTCCAATGGAAGCGCCACGATGCTGTCGCCCTTGAGCGAGAACATCACGACGATGGTGAATAGCAAGGCAACGAGGGTGATTGGACCGATGCGTGGTGCGAACGAGCGCTCGTACCACTCACGTCCCCTGGCTCTGATCATGCTCATTCGAGTGAGGAAGCCGGCAGCGAAGGGAATCCCGAGGTAGATGGCCACGCTCTTGGCGATTTCGGCGATGGTGATGTCGACGGCCATGCCTTCGAGACCGAGCATTGCCGGCAACCACGTCACGAAGAACCAGGCATAGAACGAGAAAAACAGAATCTGAAAGATGGAGTTGAAGGCGACCAGTCCGGCCGCGAATTCACGGTCGCCGTGCGCGAGGTCGTTCCATACGATCACCATCGCAATGCAGCGTGCGAGGCCGATGATGATCAGGCCGACCATGTACTCGGGTTTGTCCGGCAGAAACACCACCGCGAGAACGAACATGAGCATGGGGCCGATGATCCAGTTCTGCACCAAAGATAGGGTCAGCACCTTCTTGTTTCGAAAGACGCGCCCCATCTCTTCGTACCGGACCTTGGCGAGGGGAGGGTACATCATCAGGATGAGGCCGACGGCGATGGGGATGGACGTGGTGCCGATGCTCATGGCGTCCAGCGCTCTTGCAAAGCTAGGCACTCGATACCCGAGGGCAATTCCAAGCCCCATAGCGACGAAGATCCACAGCGTCAGATATCGATCGAAGAAGGAAAGGCGACGGTTCGGGCTCGTCATTTTGATTGTCGTTCCGTTGCGGGGTGGAGCGCTTCGACGAGATCCGCCAGGTACCCGAGCGCGGATCGATCCACGCAGTAGCAGCGACGGGGCCCATCCACCTCGCCCTTGATGATCCCCGCTTCTTTGAGGATCTTGAGGTGCTGAGACACCGTCGACGCCGCGAGCGGTAGCTCATCGGAGAGCTCGCCCGCCACGCACGTGTCCTTGGCAAGCAGCGTTCGGACGATGTGAACCCGGGCGGGATGACCCAAGGCTTTTGCAAGCCTCGCCAGATCGGCCGCTGCATCGTGCTGCGTCAGCGCTTGCGTGACGGTCATGCGATCGGGAGGGCAGTCGGAAGCGGTCATCCAGGGCTTCGAGCTCATTTCGTACTTCGTCTAAATACGAAATAACCACCCCGTGTCAAGCCCGTTCATCTCCTCAATACTCCGTTGCGATGAAGCCGGCGGCGCGTGAGCAAGATTCGAATCCGAAACAGTACGTGATCCGAGGGCAAACGGTGACCATGCCTTGCGTCGTTCGCGATGCGTGCGTGGCCACGGCGACCTGGGTGGTCAGCTCCGGGGCGGCCCAGGCCCTGCTGCCCGGACCGGAGCTGCAGATCGCGGAGATCCTACCGCGCCGGGGGCTCCTCAGCATCGCGTGCATCGACTACCGGGACAACGACCTCGGCGACTACAACGAGGTATCCGTTGCGCTCTTCGTGCGCAAACGGGGTAAGCGCAGGATCGTGCCCTACGTGGGCACTGCGATCGATATGATGCGCGGCGCTCTTCCGACGCACATCCTTCATCTGCCGGTCGACCAGTCGTTCACCTGCGAAGCGGGACGGGCCATTTGGGGCTTTCCAAAGACCGTCGACGACATCGATTTCGACACGACTGGCGATAGGGCCCGCTGTATTTGGAACAAGGACGGTCACACCGTATTGAAGCTAACCCTGCCTCTCGGGGGACACCGCGATCTTCCGGAGCAGACGCTGCGAACATACAGCTACATCGATGGAGCCCTACACGAGACCCGCTTCGCTTCGAGCGCCGACGGCATGGGAGTGCACCTCGGTGGTGTGCAGATCGAGCTGGGCGCGCATCCAATCGCCGACGAGCTCCGCTCGCTCGGCCTTCCCAAACCAGCGCTCATGAGCATGTGGATGGGCAACATGAGAGGCCGATTCGAAGCACCGGAGCGCTGCTGAACGGCCGGGGCTAACCCTCGGACCGCTTCACCTCTCGGAGCGCCACAACCCCCGCCGATACGTATTGGACGACGCTGATGGCGATGGTCACTAGGACCGCGGCCTCCAGTCCCTTCAACCACGGCGCGGACGGCCAACCCCGCCAAGCGTGCGTGGTGACCAACAACGCGAACGCGATTTGAAGCACCGTATTGAGCTTGCTTGCCAGGGTGGGGCTGCCGTGAACAGGCCCGACGAGGGAATGGTACGCGATGATGCCGACGACGATGACCACGTCGCGGCCGATGACGATGGCCGTGAACCATACGGGTACCCATCCCAACCAGCTGAGCGTCAGAAACAGGCTCAGCATGAGCAGCTTGTCGGCGGCGGGGTCGAGCAGGCCCCCGAGTCGCGTGCGCCAGTCGAATCGCCGCGCCAGATACCCGTCTAAGGCATCGGACAGACCGGCGCTCAGGATCAGAAGGAGCGATAGGCCGTAGCGCCCGTCCAACAAAGCCCAGATGATCGGCGCAACCAGGAAGATGCGAACGATGCAAATCAGGTTCGGGATGTACTTGAGCTTCACAGAATCCCGCAGCAGCTATTTCGCAGTGAGCTTGGCGTAGCCCCTGGTGATGCCCTGGTAACTGGAAGGCAGCAAGCGTACCATCCAGTCGAACACCCGTGCATCAGGACCGACTAGCACGCGGCGCTTGTTTGCACGCACTGCGGCAAGGATGATGCACGCAGCCTTGTTCGGGCTGGTGATGAAGGCTCTTTCGAACTTCTCCCCTGCTTTCACCTCGTCGATGCCGAGATCTCGGATGCTCGGGTCCACACGAGCGGACCGTGCGATCGCGGTCTTGATCCCCCCTGGATGAACGCTGGTTGCGCTCACGCCGCACCTCATGATGTCGAGCTCTTGCCGAAGGCTTTCCGTGAAGCCGCGGACGGCAAACTTGGCGGAGTTGTAAGCAGCCTGGCTGGGGATGCCGGCCAACCCGAAGACACTCGAGATGTTCACGATGTGACCGTCACCCGATGCCCGGAGGTGAGGCAAGAACGCCTTGGTGCCATAGACGACTCCCCAGAAATTGATGTTCATCAACCACTCGAAATCTTCGTAGCTCATCTTCTCGACGGTGCTGCTCAACGCGACCCCCGCGTTGTTGAAGAGCAAATTGACCTTGCCGTGATCGGCTGCGACGCGCTCGGCCCATGCGTACACGGCGTTGCGGTCCGCCACGTCGACCGTCTGCGAGGTCACCTGCACTTCGAAGCTCTGGGACCGTTCCACGGTCTCTCGGAGGCCCTGTTCGTTGACGTCGGACAGCGCCAGGTGGCAGCCCTGTCGCCCAAGCTCGATCGCAAGCTCGCGCCCGATGCCGGACGCAGCACCCGTGACAGCGGCTACTTTCCCTTTGAAGTCTTTCATCTGTCTGCTCCCGTGCCGATTGGTAGCCCATGATACTCCGCGGGCAAAGCCCCATCGGACGAGATGTGATTCCGACGAGATGTGATATGGATTTGCGATGCAGACGCACCCCGCGACGCCCACGAACGTGGTGAGCGCGTTTTGTGACGATGTTATCGGCGCCGCGGATGCCGTCGAGATTGCCAGGCGAATTCGCTCTGGGGAGATCCATGCCCGAGACGCCGTGGAGGCTGCGATTTCGAGAGCCGAGCGTGTAAATCCATTGCTCAACGCGATCGCGACGCCGCTCTTCGATTCCGCGCGGGAGCGGGCGCTCTCCCCTCCGCCCGGCGTCTTTGGCGGCGTGCCCTCGTTCATCAAGGACACCGACGAGGTTGCCGGATCTCCCTTGTTGTTCGGGTCGCGGGGGATGCCCCGCACACCCGTTCAAAAGACATCACCCTTTGTCGAACAGTTCTTGTCCCTCGGCTTCATCAATCTGGGAAAGACCACCACACCCGAATTCGGACTTACGGGGACCACCGAAGCGCTGGTTTGCGGTCCGACTCACAACCCCTGGAAACCAGGGTTTTCTCCGGGCGGCTCGTCGGGCGGCTCGGCGGCGTTGGTGGCGGCGGGCGTGGTGCCGATAGCCCATGCGAACGATGGCGGGGGCTCCATTCGAATCCCGGCCTCCTGCTGCGGCCTGGTCGGGCTCAAGCCCTCGCGGGGCCGTGTCGCGGAAATCGAGGGCTCGGAGCTCTTGCCCGTCAAGATCCTGCATCAGGGCATGGTCAGCCGCACGGTTCGCGATACAGCGGCGTTCTTGCACGGGGCCGAAAAGTATCGCCGCAACCCGAAGCTTCCGCAGATCGGTTTGGTGACGCGTCCGGGCCGGCGCCTGCGGATTGGATTTTTCGTGGAGCTCGGTGCGCACGCGCCAGCCCATCCCGAATGTGTAGGCGCGGTTCACGCTGCGGCCGCTCTCTGCGAACGCCAGGGCCATTCGGTCGAAGAGGTCCCGGCGCCGTTCGACGAAGGGTTTCACGAGGATTTCTTCTTGTTGTGGTCGACGATGGCGTTCGTCATCACTCGCTTTGGCAAACAGCTAATCCACCCCGAGCTCGATCGAAGCAAGGTCGAGCCATTCACCGAAGGCCTCGTCCGTCATTGCAAAGACAACGCGCTGAAGGTTCCCATGGCGGTTTGGCGGCTTCGCCGGTTTGCGCACCACTATGATCGCGGCTTCGAGCGATACGACGTCTTGATGAATCCGACCCTGGCGATGCCGCCTCCGCCGCTCGGTTTCCTCGGACCCGAGGTCGCTTTCGAGACCGCGTTGGAACGCTTGAAATGGTTCATACCGTTCACGCCCGTCCAGAACGTGGCCGGCGGGCCGGCCATCTCGCTTCCGCTCGCGACCAGCAGCGAAGGCCTCCCCATCGGCGTGCAGTTCGCATCCCGTCTAGGCCAGGAGCGCACGCTGCTGGAGCTCGCGCTGGAGCTCGAAGAAGCAGCGCCCTGGCCGATCCTTCCTCGCTAGCGACCGAGCAGCTGCGAGAGGACCGCGGGTTGATCGGTGATGATCGCCGTCGAGCCCTTGTCGATGGCCGCTTGCATGGATGCGGCGGTGTTCACCGTCCACACGGTGACTTGGAGCCCCTGATCGAGGGCGCTCTGGACCGTTTCGGCAGACACGCTGAGGAATGGATGGATTGCGTCTTGGCCGAAGCGCATTGCATCGTCGACAAGCCCGTTTTCGGTCTCGTTTCCGATCAGCGCGCAGTAGTAACCTGGCTTCTGCGTCTTGATCAGCTCGACCGCGAGCAAATCGAATGACGAGAAGATCGTTCGGTCGGCAGCGCCGATTCGCGCTATCTCTTCGAGCACCGCCGCCACCAGGGCGTCCGGACCGGTGGTTGCCGTCAAGCATGGAGGCTCGAAGACCTTCAGCTCGATGTTGACGAGGGTGTTCAGACCGATCGCTTCGTAGACCTCCATCAAGGTGGGCGGCCCCTCCTCCGTAGGGTTCCCGTCTCCGTCCAGCAAACGGCAAGCGCGAATCTGGTCGAAAGTCAGCTCGCTCACGCAACCCGTACAATCGGTGGTGCGATCGAGTGTGTCGTCGTGCATGACGATGAGCTCACCATCCTGGGTAATCTCCACGTCGAGCTCTATCCCGTCGGCGCCCTGCTCGATGGCAGCCAGGAACGATGAGATCGAATTCTCCGGAAAGGGATGGCCTTCGCGGGTGGGCCCGGTGCCCCGGTGTCCTAGGGAGGCCGATGGGGCCAGCGCTTCGATGCGCTCCCGTACGATGTCAATTGGGGGCATTTCCCATGCAAACCTCTCGGGCCGACCATTGCTCTTCACATGCGGTGGTTTCGCAAGCGTTGTCCCTCTCTCCGCCCGGTACCCTGCCGGAGGGTATCCTACGCTCCAGGAATCGTCTCGTGCGTTTCGAGGTCGGCAGCATGCACGTACCAGGGCGCGCGGGATCCGAAAAAGACGTTGAAATGCGGCCTGATGCCCGGGTCATCGACCAGTGTGCCGGCGCCGACGACCATGGCCTTCCCGTTTTTCGTGAGCCAAGGCATCGCCGAGCCGCATTCCGTGCAGAACGCGGTGCGCCAGTACTTCGCAGTCGGAAGCTCGTACTGCTTGACCTTGTCCTCGCCGTGCTCCCAGGCGAACTGCTCGACTGGCACGAAGATGTTTGCCGCGTGAGCCGAGCCGGTCTTCATGCGGCAGCGGCTGCAATGGCAATACTGAAAGCCCCGAAAAGGGCCCTCGATCGAAAAGGAGACCGCACCACACACACACGCGCCTCTAGCTTTCATGGCGTACGAGTACCGAAGAGCCCTTTAGGACGCAAGCGTTTATGCGCCTAGGGTGGGCCCCCGAGCCAACCCCGACGCCGGAAGTACAAGACCAAGCTCCCTGCAAGAACGGCCATGACCACGAGTACGAGCGGATAACCGTATGCCCAACCGAGCTCGGGCATGTTGTAGGGCGACGCGTCCGGGTCGAAGTTCATGCCGTACACGCCTGCGATGAAGCTCAAAGGCATGAAGAGCGCCGCAAAGACCGTGAGCACCTTCATCACTTCGTTCAAACGTTGGCTAGCCAAGCTCAGATGTATGGAGACCAGCGCCGAAACCGTGTCGCCGTAGCTCTCGGTCACCTCGTTGAGCTGTACGATGTGGTCCTGACAATCTCGGAGGTAGATCTTGGTCTCATCGGAGACCAACGTGCCCGCGATGGACGCCATCGCAGCAACCGCATCACGGGCCGGCGTCAGGTTCCGCCGCAAATGATTGAGATCGCCGCGAAGATCAAGCAAGCGCTGTACCACGGACGAATCGGATTTCGACAGAATCTCCCGCTCCATTTCGTCGATGCGGTCGCCCATCGAATCGGCCAACGGAAGGTACTGGTCGATGGCGGAGTCGAGAATCGCATATGCGAGGTAGTCGGCGCCTCCGTGCCGAACGCGACCCTGCCTGCGGCGGACGCGCTCCCGCACCGAGTCGAAGCAATCCCCCTCTTCTTCTTGGAACGTAAGGACGAAATCCCGGCCGAGGAACATGCTCACCTGCTCGAATGTCGTGGAGCCTTCGTTAAGGTGCGGGATTCTGACGACGATGAACAGCGTGTCTCCGTATACCTCGGCCTTGGGACGCTGGCGCTGGTGAAGGACATCCTCGACGGCGAGCGCGTGGAGATTGAACGTCGTGACGATGTGCTTGAGCGCTTCGGCGCTTCCGAGGCCGACTACATCGAGCCAAAGGACCCGGTTCGCTTCGCGGCTGAGCTTGTTCTTGGGGATGGACTTTTCGAAACGCTCTTCACTGAAGCCCTCCGCGTCGTAGACCATTCTGCGAATGACCGTCGGAGCGGCCTCCGGATGAGGCTCCAAAACGCCTGGCGGGGACCCCACCCGGTAACGGTTTCCGAGATCCAGATAGTGCCGGGAGCGACGGTTCTTGCGGCGAGCCTTTTTCATGAACTACGAGGCGAGTATAGGACGACGAGCGCCAGTTTCGTAACGATCGGCATGAGAGGGCATACGGCCGCCGTGGCCTAGTCCGTGGAAGCCGCGATGTGCGCGATGGCATCGCCGCGGTGCACGAGGGCCGAAGTGGCGTGCCCGATGACGATTCCAGGGCTGTTGGCCCTGACCAGGGTTCGATCGCGCCCTAATGCGTCGAAAATGACGGCGACAGTTTCCCCTTCAGCCACGGTGGTACCTAGGCTCACCATCATTTCGCAAAATCCGGTGCACCGCGCGCGGATCCAGGAGCTCGCCCGGTACACGTGCGGCGGCTCCTCGGGCGATTCCACGCCGTAGTCGATCATGCCGAGGGCCTTCATGACGCGAAGCACCCCGCCCACCCCGAGCGCGATCGCGCGCGCGTCGAATCGATTCGCTTCGCCTCCTTCGTAGAGGAGGACGGTTTTGCCCTTTTCCGCCGCCGCCGCACGCAGGGAGCCATCACGCAGACGCGAGTGCAACAACACAGGAGCGCCAAACTCGCGCGCCAAGCGAAGCGTGCTCGGCTCGGTCAAATCGCACCGAACTTGCGGCAAGTTGACCCGCCCGTCCGATCCGGTGTGCACGTCGAGACCCACGTCGGAGCGCGCCACCACTTCCTTCATGAATAGATGCGCCAACTGCGATGCAGTGGAGCCGCGTTTCGAGCCGGGAAAGCTCCGATTGAGATCCCGACGATCGGGCAGGTACCGCGACTCTTGAATCAAGCCAAATACGTTGATCACGGGTACGGCCAAGACCGTGCCGGAGAGATCCTGGGGATCGATCCGAGCCAGCACGCGGCGGATGATGGGTATGCCCATCAGCTCGTCCCCATGAACGGCTCCGCTGACCCAAATCACGGGGCCGTCTTTGCGGCCGTGCAACACACCGACGGGAAGTGAAAGCCACATTCCGGTGGGCAATCGCGCCACTCGCAGCTCGACCTGGGTCAGCTTACCGGGAGGGGCCGCGACGCCGTTGATCTCGAAGGGAGCGCGTGGCTCAGCCTTGGATCCGGTCTTTGGTCTTTCCCCGCTTCGCATTCTTCTCCAAGTACTCGATGATGGCTCCGGCGACGTCTTTGCCGCTGGTGGTTTCGATTCCCTCGAGCCCAGGCGAGGAGTTCACCTCCATGACCACCGGCCCATGATTGGAGCGCAGCATGTCGACGCCAGCGACCCGCAGGCCGAGCTTCTTCGCGGAACGCACTGCGGTGCTGCGTTCTTCTGGCGTGAGTCTCACCCGCGTCGCCTTGCCTCCGCGATGCAGGTTCGACCGGAACTCTCCGCGCGGCCCCTGCCGCATCATAGAGGCCACGACTTTGTCACCGATGACGAAGGCGCGAATGTCGGCACCCTCGGCTTCCTTGATGAACTCTTGAACCAGAATGTTGGCATCGAGCTGGCTGAAGGCCGCCATGACCGACTCCGCCGCCTTGTCGGTTTCTGTGAGCACCACGCCGATGCCTTGCGTTCCTTCCAGAAGCTTGATGATCAGCGGAGCGCCGCCGACGAGCTTGATCAAGCCCTGAATGTCCTTCGTGGAGCGGGCGAAGCCGGTCACCGGCAAGCCAATCCCCTCCCGAGCCAGCAACTGGAGCGCACGCAGCTTGTCGCGAGCGCGAGAAATCGCTTGCGAAGTATTCAGAGAGTACGTCCCCATCATCTCGAACTGCCGCACGACCGCCGTTCCGTAGAATGTATGGGACGCACCGATGCGCGGGATGATCGCATCAAACTGCAGCGCCGTTCCGGCCAGAAGCACCTGAGGGCGATGCGATGTGATGTTCATGTAGCACCGCGTGAAGTCGACGACCCGCACCGTGTGACCTCGCTCCGCGGCGGCTTCTTTCAGCCTCTTGGTCGAGTAGAGCCGCGCATTCCTGGAAAGGATTCCGATCTTCATGCTTCGCGCCTCTTCCTGCGTTTGGGAACGAGGCCACGGCACAAGTATGAGCGTCCCGGCTCCACCACGAACCGCCCTCGAATCGCCTCGCGCCCGAGGAGCATCCTGAATCCCATGGCATCGCGAGTAGTTAGGGTCAGGTCGATCGGCCATCGCTCGGCACCCAGCTCGAGTGAGGTTCGGATGATCGGGCGGTACTCCCGGTGCCCGCTCGAGCTTTTCACGTGGCGATGCTCGTGGAGCTCCGCGATACAGTGGATCGTCGTCTTCGTCTCCCGTTGCACGGGGTGAACGACGAAGCGAACGTAGTCGCGTGGGCCTCTCGAGAACACTTCGATGTCGTATGCGTGAAGGGACGAGCTACGTGCGCCCGTGTCGACCTTCGCTTTGATGCGCGAGATGCCGAGGTCGGGCAACGCCACCCACTCACGCCAACCGATGACCGATAGTTCGCTCACGCCCACGAGCGTTGTCTTCGAAATTGCGAAAGTCAAAGTGCTTCTTCAGTGTACCCTCTCGGGCCATGTCGCTGCGAGACTATCTCACACCCCTCGATCTCGCCGCCATCTTGGGGCAGCTCGCCGGTTTGATCCGGATGATGGGGGGCCTGTTGTTGGCGCCCGCGGCTGTCGGTTGGGTGAGCGGCGAGTTCGTGGTCGCGGGACTGCTTTCTGGTCTGAGCGTGCTCGCATTGGGTCTCGGCCATTGGGGGCGCGCATTGCTCGCGAGGGAGTTGGCCGCGCGCGAAGCCTTCTTGGTGACCGCGCTTGCCTATCCCATCTTCTCGATTGCCGGCGGAGTTGCCTTCCTTCCCGTCGCCCCTTTCATCGACGGATTCTTCGAGAGCATGTCTGGCTTCACCACCACGGGGCTCAGCGTGGTGCCCATCGAAGACATGCCGCGAACGCTGCGCTTTCTTAGGTCGTACATGCAGTGGATCGGGGGCGCAGGCATCGTCATCTTGACGGTGGCGCTGCTCAGCGCCACTCGGCCCGCTGGTTTTCGCTTTCGCCTCTACGGCTCCGGCTCGGAAGACGAGCGAATTGCGGGCAGCGTGCGCTCGACGGCTCGCGATCTCCTCAAGATCTACGCACTACTGACCGGCGCCGTGTGCTCGGCGCTCGTCGTGGTGGGGGTGCCGATAGAGGATGCCGTGCTGCACGGGCTGGCCACGGTCTCCACCGGCGGGTTCTCGCCTCACGCAGCCAGCATCGGTCTCTATGTGAACGAGCCACTGGTGCTCATCGTCACCATGGCGGGCATGCTTCTCGGCGCGACGAGCTTCTCCAACTACCAGCGCATCGCGCGCCGCAGGAAGAGCCAGAATCAAGAGACCGAGCGCGATCCCCAAATCTTGGCCCTCGCGATCGTCGTGCTGGCCGGTGCGCCGCTGCTCTTTGTTCTGGAGGGAAGGGGTTGGCATGCGGCCTTCGACACCGTGAGTGCCATCACCACGACTGGGTTCTCGCTCGATGATCCAGCCGGATGGTCGCCCACGAGGAAATTCTTCACGACGCTCTGGATGATCATCGGCGGCTCGACCGGCTCGACCGCGGGCGGCCTGAAGATCATGCGATTTCTCGTGCTGCTCACCCTGATGAGATGGACCATCCACAGACTGATGTTGCCGGCAGAAGCCAGGATCGCGCTCAAGTACGCAGGTACGCCCATCGAGGCCGAGCCCCTGCGCCACTTGCTCGGCTTCATCGTGGCCTATCTCGCGCTGCTTCTCGCAGGCAGCGCTGCGCTCGTCTTCGCTGGGTTCAATCCGGGCGATGCGTTGTTCGAGAGCGCTTCGGCCGTCGGAACGGTGGGACTTTCCTGTGGCATCACGGACGCCACGCTGCCCGCTTGGCTCAAGCTCGTGTTGAGCTTCCAGATGTGGGCCGGGCGACTCGAGGTCATCCCCGTGCTAGTGGTGTTCTATCCAGCAACCTGGAAGCTACGCAGGAGGTCGCGATGAGGGTGATCATCGTGGGCATCGGCAGTATCGGTTACGAGCTTGCGAGAGACCTGACGCGGGGTGGCGCACATCAAATCGTGCTGATCGATAGTGATCCGGAGCGTTGCGAGGATCTGAGTGAGCAATTCGACGCGTTCGTCTTGGAGGGCGACGGGACGAATCCAGAGCTCCTGCAAAAAGCGCTCATCGAAGAGGCAGATGCCCTGATCGCCAGCACGAGCTCCGATGCAATCAACACGGTCGTCGCCATGCTCGCGAAACGCTTCGACGTGCCCACGGTCATGGTCAAGCTGAAGGATCTCGGTTTGCGGGCTGCCTGCAAAGAGATCGGGGTGGCGCGGATCGTGACACCCAGCATCTCCGCTGCAGCCGAGATGCTAGCGGCGTTGCACGGATTCGGTCGTCCCGATCTCTCCCTCGTGACTCGCGGAGGCTTGCGCTTCGAAGAGCTCGAAGTGCAAGGAATCGATCCAGTTTCGATACGCGAGCTGAACCTTCCGGACGGGGCGTTGATTCTCACGGTGGTGCGGGGCGAGGAAGTGCTGCTCGCGCGCGGCAACACTCGGGTCCAGCAAGGAGATTTGTTGTTGCTGCTCGTCGAGAACGAGCAGGCGCTCAAACAGGTGCAGGGATTGGTCGGTCAGGGCTAGCGTTGGCTGCTCGGAGGGCCATCAATCGTCGCTTTTTCGTTTGCCGCGTCGGCGAACCGGTCCCCATCCGTCGTGCTCGTCCTCGTCCTCGTCCGACTCTTCGTCCTCTTCGCTTTCGTCCCAGTCGTCCAAAGCCTCGTCGCTCGTTCCCCACAACTCGGGATCCCAGTCGTCTTGACTGTCCTCCAACGAGGCGAGATCCGGGTCGGACCACGGGTCTTCCGCGAACCAGTCCAGCTCGCTGTGGCGGCGATCACGGTCTCGCTTCGTTCTGTCACCTCGTATTGGCATGACGTTCCTCGCTTTGTTGTTGGGAAAGTCCCTACCGAGAGGTCTGAGCACGTTCTGTGCCATCTGTCGGCTGCCGGATTGAAGGCACGCCGCCAACGACGATTTCGCGATCGGGCGGGATGCCAGCCGCGTCCCGGTGCAGAACCTGCACCGGGGTACCGCGGGATGGATGCAGGACTTGCACCGAGCCCTCGCGGGCGAGTTTTCTCGGTAGCTTTTCCAGGCGGTTATTGCTCAGTTGGCACGGCACGGCGCTTGCTCTCATTAGGGCTCGACAAAGCGGAGAACCCCATGACGCGTCCCCAGCTCGATTTGGTCACCCCTGAGGTCGTGCAGAAGATCCGTACCGAGAATCGCCTTCTGCTGGAGAGAACTGAGAGCATGCAGGCAAGCATCGAGACCGGGCGTTTCGACGAGGCTGCGCCTATCGCGGCCGAGCTCGGTCGGGCCCTTCGAGAGCACGTTCTGCTCGTCGACGGAGTTCTCGACGTATTGAGCCCCGATGACGTCTTGCCAACGCGCCGCCGCCGCTAGCGCACACCCGATTCACTTTTCGTTGGGCCATGCGTTTCGCTTGGTCACCCCCCACTCCTGAAGCCGGTATTGGATGGTTCGCTTGCTGATTCCCAGAATCGCGGCCGCCTTCGTTGGCGACCCTCCCACCGCCTCCAGGGTTCTGAGGATCGTATACCGCTCTACCTCGGCCAAGGTCACGCCCGGGACGAGCAAGCTCAATGGCTCGACCTCCGGATCAGGCGCCTGGATGGGTAGGTCTTCGGAACCGATCAGCTCCTTTTCACAGAGGACCACCGCCTGCTCGATGGCGTGTTGGAGCTCGCGGACGTTTCCGGGCCACGGGTAGCCGAGCAGCGCCTCGCGAGCGCGCGCCGTGAAGCCACGTACATGCTTGCCGTTCTCCTCCGAATAGAAGCGAAGGAAATAGTCTGCCAGAAGGGGGATGTCGCTCGGCCGCGCGCGAAGCGGTGGCACGTCCAGGACGACGACCTTCAGACGGAAATACAAATCTTCGCGGAACCTCCCGTCGTCTACCAGCGTCCTCAAGTCTCGGTTCGTCGCTGCGACGACCCGCACGTTGACCTTGACTGTCTCGTTGCCGCCAACCCGCTCGAACTCCCGCTCCTGAAGGAAGCGGAGCAGCTTGACCTGCACCGAAAGCGGCATTTCGCTCAGCTCGTCGAGGAACAGCGTGCCACCGTCGGCCTGCTCGAATCGGCCGCTGCGCCGGGTCACGGCTCCCGTGAACGCCCCCTTCTCGTGCCCGAAGAGCTCGGATTCGAGGACACTTTCGGAGAGCGCTGCGCAGTTCAGCCGGATCAGGGGTCCCTCGCTGCGCAGTGAGTGCTCGTGCACGGCCTTGGCAATCAGCTCTTTGCCTGTCCCGGTTTCTCCCTGGATCAGGACCGTCGACCTGCTCTTGGCGGCCTGAAGCATTCGTTTGAATAGCCGCTGCATCGAGGGATGCGCCCCGACGATGTGATCGAGTCGCGTGGTCGGAAACGACGCCGCAGCCTCCGCCCGGGCGTTGATCGCATCCCTCGCGTGGATGGGCTTGTCGAGCGACCGCTCGACGACGAGGGCCAGCGCATCTGGTCGAATCGGCCTGGTCAGGCACCGGTCGGCCCCAGAGGCCAGCGCCTTGACCGCCGTGTCGGTCGAGCCGGAGCTTGCGATTGCGATGAAGGAAGCCGAAGGGAGTAGGGCTCTGGCCTGCCGCAAGAACTCGAACCCATCCATGCCCTCGAGCTCGAGCTCCACGAGGATCACATCGGGCATCGACCGTTCCACGAGCTCCAGCGCCTCGGCCCCGTCGGGCGCCGTGTCCACCATATGCCCGATCGCCGTGAGTTGAGCCTCGAGCTCGGACTGAACCTCCGCATCGCCTTCGACGACCAGGACCCGGCCGGTCTGCTGCGCCATCATGGCGCAAGGATGGCTCGCGTTCTCGGGGCCGTCCATGGCGGCCGGCCACAAAGGTCGTGCGCAGAATCCGAGCAGGTGTCAGATTTGCGCCCGGTCATCATGCGCTGGGACGGGCTTCGAAAGACCGGAAGCAAACCCGCCTCTCCGCCCCTCAAGGCGCGGCAGATGCTGGGCAAGTACCGTGTCCGCCGCCGAATCGGCGTCGGGGCATTCGCCACCGTCTACGAGGCTTACGACACGATCGAGGGCGTGCCGGTCGCACTCAAGATTCCTGACCTCGATCAGCTCGACCAAGAGTCGCTGAACCTCATTCGGCGCGAGGTTCGTCTGACCGCGCGCCTCGAGCACGAAAACATTCTGCCGCTACGCAACGCGATGATGATCGATGGATACTTCGTCATTGCGACCCCGCTCGGACGGCAAACCCTCGCAGACCGGTTGCACCGGCGGCTCGGGCCCAAAACGGCGCTATCGTACACGGAGCAGTTGCTATCCGCACTGGCGTACGCCCACGAAGAGCGGATCATTCACTGTGACATCAAGCCGGACAACGTGATCTTGTTTCCAGGCGGGGTAGTGCGGCTCGCCGACTTCGGCATCGCGAAGGTCGCGCTGCGAACGCGAACCATCATGGGCTCCGGACAGGGAACCGTCGGTTACATGGCCCCTGAGCAGGCGATGGGGAAGCCCTCCTTTCGGTCCGACGTCTTCTCGATGGGGTTGTTGATTTACCGCATGTTCGCGGGGGAGCTTCCGGAGTGGCCGTTCGACTGGCCGCTACCGGGCGCGGAGCGCCTTCGCCGCACGGTCAGCCGGGACTTCATCAGCTTCATCCGCCGGGCGATCGAGATACGCGAGCGCAAGCGGTATCGCGACGGCGTGCAGATGGAGCGGGCCTTCCAAGCCGTCAAACCGCGAGCCCTTCGGGGCTCGACGCGTGGCGGGAGGTCGGCGCCGTGAGCGAGACCCACATCTTTACGGATGTGGACATGACCCAAGGCGAGCGGTTCGAGCTCGGGGCTGGAGAAGCCGTCGTGCTCAGCATTCCCAAGCCGGGGCGCGAGGGTCCAAACGAGGATGCGGCAGCGCTGATATCGCTGGCCGACGAGGCGGCTGTCGCCGTGGTCTCCGACGGTGCCGGCGGTCATCCGGGAGGCGCAGAGGCTGCAGCGCTCGCCGTTCGGGCCGTCTGCGACTCGGTGGCGAAGCTTGGAGGCGATCTCGGAAACCTTCGGGAGGCGATCATCAACGGCTTCGAATCCGCCGATCGAGCCATCTCGGCGCTCGGCACCGGCGCTGCCGCCACGCTTGCGGTGGTCGAAATCCAGGGCAGTCACATGCGGGCCTACCACGCGGGGGACTCCATGGTGCTCGTCACGGGTCAGCGCGGACGGATCAAGTGGCTCACCATTCCACACTCGCCCGTGGGGTATGCGGTCGAGGCCGGCCTACTGGATCGGGGCGATGCATTGCACCACGAGGACCTGCACATCGTATCCAATCTGCTCGGGGGTCATGGAATGCGTATCGAGCTTGGTGCAGCTCTCGAGCTGTCGCCTCGCGACACGGTCGTTCTGGCGAGCGATGGGCTGAGCGACAATCTCCACCTGGACGAGATCGTCGAGCGTGTCCGGAAGGGTCCGCTTCCCCGAGCCGTCGCCGAGCTGGCTGCCTTGGGCCGGCAGCGAATGGCCGCCTCGTCCGACGGCGAGCCCTCCAAGCCCGACGACCTCACGTTCATTGCGATAAGGCGGCGCCGTTCCCCTGGGCGCAAGCGCCGCTGAACGCTTCCAGGTCCCGGACCGAGCGATAGCCTTTGCCCCACCGCACGAACTGCTCGACGGCCGTCGCGGTCCCCACGTCGACCAGCGGCCACAGGGGCTGCTCCACCTGCTCAACCAGCTTCAACGCGGACTTGATCTGCGCGTCCCATCGCGCGTAGTAGCGATCGAGGTCACCGGCCTCGACCTTCTTGCGACAGGGCCCTTTCGAGCAGCAAAGCTCCATGGCGTCGGGGAGGTTGAACATTCCGTACTCGTCGGTGATCTGTTCTCCGGCTTCGATGTCCCGTATCGCGATCTCGAAGCCGTACCCGGTGCTCATGGTGTTGGCTTGGCAGCAATGATTGACGAACTTGGCATGGTCCCAGCTCACGATGCGGACGCCGTTCGGGTCGATGTAGGAATAGCGCTCGATTATGGGCGCAAAAGTGGGGTCTTGGAGCCTCGGATCCTCGGGAGCGATCTCGATCTCGAGCGGATCCCAGACGTAGGTGATGGTTCCCTTGGCCAGTCTGCCGGTAGCGAAGACTCCCAAACCGACGACCTCATCGATGTATCGCACTTCTGTGGATGGATGAATCACGGTGCCGCCCGCGTGCATAATCGGTGCCAAATTGAATCGAAGTCAAGAACGTAGAAAGCAAGGCTCGGGGGGCCGCCGAGTGCAAAACTTGCCCTCACTGCATGTGCAAGGCTTGCACTGGCGCCGTTTCGGCGCCCGAGACCAGGGCACGTGCGCGGGCTGCGGGGCGGTGTCAGAGTTGCGCGGACCCAGATGAAAGGCGACCTTCGCAACGGCGCGACAAGCCCGGTCTTCCGGAATCGCGAGCTCGTCATCGAGGACTTTCCGCGGGGGGAGGTTTCACGCCTCTACATCGATCTCGTCGCCAATGGCCTGGCCCAAGACATTCTGCTGCCGGTCTTGGTGGCGCGCGGCAAGCGCGATGGTCCGGTCTTCGGGCTGACCGCTGCCGTTCACGGCAACGAGCTCAACGGAATCCGGGTTATTCACGACCTGATGCACCACATCGACCCGCGACAGCTCCAGGGTGCGCTCGTGGCCGTGGTCGTGGTCAACGTGCCGGGTCTTCATCGGCATCAACGCGAGTTCGTCGACGGCGGTGACCTGAATCACATCTTCCCGGGGCGCGAGGATGGGGACGTCGCCGAGGTGTATGCACACCGAGTCCTCGACCGAATCGTCAAACGCTTCGACTATTTGGTCGACTTGCACACGGCGAGCTTCGGCCGCGTCAACTCACTTTACGTGCGTGCCGACATGACGCAGCCCGCGACGGCGACCATGGCCTACCTGCAACGGCCGCAAATCATCGTCCACAATCCACCGTCGGACTACACGCTGCGGGGCGCCGCGATGGATCTTGGGATTCCGTCCATCACCTTGGAGGTGGGAGACCCTCAGCGTTTCCAGCCGAGCTTCGTGAAATCGTCGCGGATTGGCCTTCGGACCGTGCTCGCGGCGGCGGGCATGCTCCCAAAGCGTCCCGTGGCCGAAGGCAACGAGCCCATCTTGTGCGAGCGCTCGTTCTGGATGTACACCGATCGCGGTGGGCTCTTGGAGGTGCTTCCACGTCCCACCGAGCTGGTGAGTCGCGGTGAGCGCGTCGCGGTGCTTCGGAATGCCTTCGGGGACGTGATCCGCGAGTACCACGCGCCACAAGACGGCATCGTGGTGGGCAAGAGCGTCAATCCGGTGGGCCAAACCGGTGCGCGAATCCTGCACTTGGGCGTGATCGCCTCGCCAGACCACGGCTTTCAACGGCGCCCCGCGACCCCGCCGGTCTTGCAAGGGAGCCATTGATGCGGTTCTGCTTCGTCGTGAACGATCGGCGGGAGCCCTCCGTCGAGCAGACCACCACGCTCTTGATCAGCGCCGCTGCGAGGCGAGGGCACGAGGTTCTGGTCTGCGGCGTTGGCGATTTCACGGTGAACGACGATGGAACCCTTCGAGGGCTCGGTTGCCGTGTCGAAGCGACCGAGCCGGCAGCCGTAGTCGAGGAGCTCCTCAGAGGCCGAGCGTCGAGTCGGGCGCTCGGCGAGCAGGACTTGTGCATCATCCGGACGAACCCAGGTAGGGACGAGGCGCGCCGGGCCGAGCACGTGGCGGCCCTTCGTCTACTCGAGCGACTGGACGAGCAGGGTGTCCGCGTCATCAACCACCCGCGAGGTCTTTGCCGGGCGCAGACGAAGCTCTCTCTTCTGGAGGCTCCTGCCTCCTTGAGGCCACGCACCCTGATCACGCGCGACGTCGCGGTCATCGAACGATTTCTCGACGAGGCGTCGAACCGGATCGTCATCAAGCCCCTCGATGGGACCCGAGGTCGCGATGTTTTCGTCCTCGAGCCGGCCGGCCCGCAGGCCAACACGAAGCAGATCATCGAGGTCGTGCTGCGGCGCGGCTATGCGATGGTGCAGGAGTTCGTCCCCGGCGCCGACCGTGGAGACGTTCGCGTGACCGTCGTGAACGGCCGGATCCTCGAGGTCGACGGCCAGCCGGCGGTCATCGCCCGAGTGCCGAGGGGTGGAGACTTTCGAAGCAATCTCCACGTGGGAGGAGCTGCCCAGCCGTCCGGCGTCACCGACGCCATGCAAGAGGCGGTTGCGCAAATCGCACCCCACCTACGACGGGAGGGGCTCTTTCACGTGGGTGTGGATTTCGTGGGCGGCCGGATACTCGAGCTGAACGTGTTCAGTCCAGGTGGGCTTCATCCTAGCGAGCGTCTCTACGGTCGGGATTTTAGCGGCGCCGTCATCGAGGCGTTTGAGCAGCGAGCCTGATCGCCGCGTCAATCCTTTGGAGGGTCCGGCACGATGGTCTTTGCGCCTTTGGCGCCCTCGCGGATCTCGTCGAACAGCGCGTCATCGTCATCGAGGGATCGGAATAGCCCCCGGCGCAGTCCGCCCTTTTGCGTGAGGAGCATCGCGGTCATCTTGTCGATGGCGATGGCTGCCAGCACCGACTGGATGTAGGCCTCGATGAGATCGTCGGTTCCGATCCCGATGGTGTTGAAGTCACGCCGATCCATCAACAGCAACCGGTCAGTCGACGCGGTCCAGCTGCCATCCGGCTGTCGCTCCGAAAGATTGGTTCCCAAGACTTCCCAGGACGATTCCCCCTCTTCCAGGACGGCAGGCAGGGGCTTTCTGGAGCGTCGCGCATACACCGCGAGAGGTCGAAAGCCCGTTGCCCCGCCACAGACCATCACCCTGAGGTCGGCGACGTAGATGTGCCCGTGCCGATCTGGAATCGTGCCGACGTGATAGAAGCGTCCTACGCGCTCCACCGAGCTCCATACGTAGTTCCCGATCAGACTTTGCACCACGAAGCGGTCGTAGGGGTGGTCGATCTCCATGAACCGATGTAGCTCGCGCTCGTTCACGATCGTGAACACGCCCTGACCTGCATTGCTGTAGGGAACCTTCACGACGGCGTGGCCGCCGAAGCGGCGAACCCAGAGCGGCACCTCTTCCTTGGCCACGTCCCCGATCGTTTGCGGAGTCCGGATGTGGAGCCCCGAGCCCTCGAGCTCGGCGTTGTAGAGCTCGTATGCCTTCATCGCGACGAGCTTGTTGCGCCCGCCCGAAAGGCAGGTCAGCACCGGATTCAAGATGCGGGTGCGTGTTCGAATCGGAATTCGGTTCCAGGGCTTCTGCGTCACGTAGCGAAACGCAGCGCGGATGGGCCGCCACCGCCCCTGTGCGTCTCTGACTTCGAGCAGGCCGTCGGTGAATCTCGCCGGAGGATCCTCGGTTGCGTCCGGAAACGGCGTGAGAAAGACGTCCTCTCCCGTGAGGTCGGCGATGACCGCGGCGTAGCCCGAGGCTTCCATGTGGTTTTTGTCGAACAGCACCGCGAGGTCGCCGGAAGTCCCTTTTCGCTTCGAAATCAAGGGGAGAAAGGCCGTTTCGATCAGCTTGCGATAGCCGGCCTGCTCGTCGTCGTCCGACGGGATGGGCATCGACTTGTTACCCGAGGGGCAGGAATTCGTCTCGATGACGACCAGCCTTCGATTCCCCGCGGCGGTGGTGGTGCAGAAGAGATCGGCGCCGGCCCACTGAAAATGCTTGGGCGAGTAGCTGAGCACGTCTTCTAGGGCCTGCGGATCCACGCGGGGATTCAAGTGACAGTATCGGTTGACGATCCGGCGGTTGGACATCCGCAGAAAGAAAGACACCAACGGGTGGATCTGAGCATTTAGCACCCGAGAGTAGAAGTGGTTGCGAGGCTCGAAGGAGCCGGGTGGGACCAAGTTCGCGTGCTGGCGATGCAACGCTGCCCGGGAAGCGGTGACATCCATGGATCTCGAGCCGATGCTGCGCCCCGAACGCAGCGCTGGCAAGTCAAAGGAGAGCGCGAGCAAGCTCTGGTGCCAAAGCGTTACAGTTCTATACTTCCTCAAAAGCCATGACTGAGGAAGCAGAAGAAATCGATCTACGTGGACGCCGGTTCTTCGATGGTATGGTCGAATGGGCTCGCGAGACTGGCAGGCAGATCCGATCGGAGTGCCCATTCACCACGCGAATGTTCGAACGAGACCCGTCGAGCCGCGACGTTCTGGCGTGATGCGTCTACGCTCCGCGCGGTTCGAGCCAAGCCGGGGGACTTGGTGGTATGGTCCGCGCCATGTTGGCTCGGCTTGGAGAGGCATTCAGCCGGTGGGCTTATCGTTGGGTACCCGATCCGTTCGTATTGGCGCTCGCCTTGACGTTGATCACGTTGTCGGCTGGCTTTGCGCTTTCCGGATCCGCGAGCTCCGTCTTGCAGGGATGGTATGGCGGCTTTGCCAGCACCCCGTTGCTCGCATTCGCTCTGCAGATGTGCCTCATTCTCGTGACCGGACAAGCGTTGGCGTCGAGCCCGCCGGTCCAAAAGGCCGTTCGCGCCGTGGCGCGGTTGCCAAAGCGCACCTCCTCGGCTGCGGGCCTGGTGGCAGTCATTGCCTGTGTCACGGGGTTGATTCAGTGGGGGCTCGGAGCGGTGGTAGCCGCCTTCGTCGTGCGGGAGATCGCGCATGGCGCCGCCGAAGAAGGCCGACCCATGGACATTCCCGTATTGGGCGCCGCCGCATACACCGGGCTCGCCGTTTGGCATGGAGGACTGAGCGGCTCGGCACCACTGAAGGCTGCCGAATCGGCGAGTTTCACCCAGGGTGCGACGGAGGCGATCCCCGTCAGCGAAACCCTGTTCTCGCCGCTCAATTTGGTGGTCAGCGGAGGGCTCTTCGTGTTGCTACCCTTGTTGTGCGTGGCCCTCGCACCGAAGAAGTCGGCCATTCCGGAGCCGTTGCCCAGCGAGAGCGAGACCGCGCAACCTACGAAGCGATCCCCCTTTGGCCTCTTGATCGGCGGGTCGGCTGGCGTGGTGGTCGCTGTGAGCTGGGCGCGCGGTGATCTTCAGTTCGATCTCAACTCCGTGAATCTGTTCTTCTTGACGCTGGCTCTTGCGGCGCACGGCTCGATCCGAAGCTTTCTGGATTCCGTATCCGAAGGGGCACGCGGCGCCGGCGCGATCATCGTGCAGTTCCCGCTCTACTTCGGCATCCTCGGCGTCATGCAGGCGAGCGGCATCATCGAGGGCCTTTCCCAACTGATGTCAGCGATCGCGTCTCCCACGACTTTCCCGGTGCTCACTTTCTTGAGCGCCGGGTTCGTGAACTTCTTCGTCCCGTCCGGTGGTGGGCAGTGGGCTTTGCAGAGCGAGATACTCTTGACGACAACTAGCGAGCTCGAGCTCGCGCCGGGACCTACCATCATGGCCTTTGCCTATGGTGACCAGTGGACCAACCTATTGCAGCCGTTCTGGGCGCTGCCGCTTCTCGCGATCACCGGCTTGAAGGCGCGTCAGATCGCTGGCTATACCGCGATCCTGGCGATCGGCATGGGCCTCTACGTCGGGGCGGTGTTGCTGGTAATGGGTTAGAGGCCCCCGGCAACTCGGTACGCCGCTTCGGTGTTCTTCGCGACGTCGTCGAGCGTCGCCCCGTCCGCAAGCTCGACCAGCGTCATGCCGCCGTCGCCTTTCTTGTCGATCTCGAAGACGCCAAGATCGGTGATGACCAAGTCGACGACCTTCGTGCCCGTCAGCGGAAGGTCGCATTCTTTGAGAAGCTTGGACTTCCCTTTGGCCGTGTGCTCCATGACGACTACGACTCGCTTCACGCCTGCGACGAGGTCCATGGCCCCGCCCATGCCCTTGACCATCTTGCCGGGAATCATCCAGTTGGCGAGGTCGCCGTTCTCCGCGACCTGCATCGCCCCGAGAATCGAGAGGTCGATGTGCCCGCCACGAATCATCGCGAATGATTCAGCGCTCGAGAAGAAGCTCGTCGACGGTAGCTCCGTGACGGTTTGCTTTCCTGCGTTGATCAGGTCGGCATCTTCCTCGCCTTCGTAGGGGAACGGCCCCATCCCCAGCATTCCGTTCTCGCTCTGTAGCTGCACCCTGATTCCCTCCGGAATGTAGTTGGAAACCAGGGTCGGAATGCCGATGCCGAGGTTCACGTAGAAGCCATCTCGAAGCTCTTGCGCGGCGCGGGTTGCCATCTGTTCGCGGGTCCAGGCCATCATCTCCTCCTCAGGGGCGCGGACGCGTCGTCCGTTGCTCGATGTGCTTCGAGGGGTTGGGGCAGTGAATGATCCGGTCCACGTAGATTCCTGGCGTCATGATGTGATCGGGCTCGAGCTCGCCTGGTTCGACCAGATGCTCGACCTCCGCGACCGTCGTCTTCGCCGCCGTGGCCATCATGGGATTGAAGTTTCTCGCGGTCTTGCGATAGATGAGATTGCCCTCCGTGTCGCCTTTCCAGGCATGAACGATCGCAACGTCGGCATGGAGCGCGCGCTCCATCACGTACTGCTCCCCGTCGAACTCGCGAACCTCTTTGCCTTCAGCCACCACGGTTCCCACGCCCGTCTTGGTGAAGAATGCAGGGATGCCCGCGCCGCCTGCACGAATGCGTTCGGCGAGCGTGCCTTGGGGATTGAACTCCACGGTCAGATCGCCGTCGAGAAACTGTTTCGCGAACAGCTTGTTCTCTCCGACGTACGATGAAACCATCTTGCGGATCTGACGTGTTTCGAGCATCACGCCGAGGCCGATCCCGTCGACGCCGGCGTTGTTGGAAATTACGGTCAAATCCTTCACGCCGGATTTCGCGACAGCGTCGATCAAGGCCTCCGGGATTCCACACAACCCGAACCCTCCGGACATCAGCGTCATGCCATCGCGCAAGAGCCCGTCGAGCGCTGCCGAAGCGTCTGAATATACCTTGTTGACCATGGTTGTCTCTAGCTCCCGCCTCTGCGTCTGACAATCCGGGGTTTCAGTCGAGGCCCAGCATTTTCCTCGCTTCAGCGGGCGTGGCGACCTCTCGGCCTGCGTTGCGTGCGCACTGCGCGAGCGCCTCGATGAGTGGGCCGTTGCCCGAGGCCTTGTCTCCGTTCGGCAAATAAAAAGTGTCTTCGACGCCGGTTCTGAGCATTCCGCCGAGCTCCGCCGCACGTTGATGCGTTTCCCAGATCTCTTCGCGGCCGATCAGAGTGGCTTGCCAGTGTGCGTCGCCACTCTTGTACTTCATCAGAAGCTCGAGCAGCTCGGGATCGCATGGCATCCCGGAGGCGACACCCATCACGAAGTTGTAATGCATCTCTTTGGCCATGCCGGCCCGCAGATAGAGTCCTACGGAGCGCACGATGCCTACGTCGAAACACTCCATTTCCGGAATGGTGTTGGTCTCGGCCATCGCGTCGAGCATCTTCTGAATCTTCTCCACGCTGTTGAGGAACACGAGGGGAGGCCATGCCCAAGTATTGTCCTTCTTGAGCTTCAGGTAGTTGAGACTGCCCGCGTTGCATGCCGCGATCTCGGGCTTGATGCGACGTAGGCACGCGACCGGACCGGAGACGTCATCGTCCATCACGCCGGTGCTCTGATTGATGATCACGCCCGGACAGGCGTCCCGAATCGCATCGGTCGCCGTGGCTGCAAGGTCCGGATCCCAGCTTGGGAAGTGCCCCATCCCGGGCTCCTGCCTTCGGAAGTGAACGTGCATGATCGACGCCCCGGCGTTGAAAGCATCGCGTGCGGATGCAGCCATTTCCTCGGGCGTCACGGGGACGGGGTGTTGTTTCGGATTGGTAAGCACGCCGGTCAGCGCGCAGGTGATGATCGCCTTGTCCATGTCGTTCTCTCGAATGGTTGGTTCAGCCCGCGAGCTCGCGGCACGGTTTACGTATACGTAAACCAGATGCGATGCAAGTAAATCTTCTGTTGTCACGACAACTGGTCGGCGCTATTCTCCACGCCCATGGCCGTCGCGTCGAAAACTACCGCCCGCACCGATGCCGCAAGAGCATTCGTGGACGCCCACGGCCATGCGGAGGCCCCGGACTTCTTCTCCATTTCCGACCTTTCGGAGGAGTTTGCCATCACCCATCGTGCGATCCGCTTCTACGAGGCGAAGGGTCTGTTGTCACCCAGACGGCTCAATGGCGCCCGCATCTACTCGCGCCGCGACCGCGCGCGGCTTCACATCATCGTGCGGGCGAAATCACTCGGCTATAGCCTCGAGGAAACCAAGGACTATCTGGACCTCTACGGCCGCCAGGGAGAGGGCCGCATCAAGCAGTTGGAGGTCTCGGTCCACAAGAGTGCGGAGATGATCGCGGAGCTCGAGGCGAAGAAACGTCAGATCGACGAGAAGATCGAGGAGCTCCGCCTCATCAACCGGGTGTGCCGGCAAAAAATCGCGCAAAAGCGCGCCAAGAACACCGATTGACGGCGGGGCTCAGAACCAATCCGCCTCCGCATCGATGTACGAGCGTTCGTTCGACAAGCAGAGGTTCGCCAGGATCGAAATCCGGGGTATCTCGGTTTGGATCCAATACCTGGCCGCTGCCTCGATTCCTCGCCTTCGCGTTTCGGAGATGGAGGATGTGTGAGCAGCCGCATCCATGAGGAGCCATTGCCAGCCGATTACCAGCGTTGCGAACATGTCGAGGTAATCCCAGCTGTGCCCTAGCATGCCATCGGTGTCACCCGACATTCCGCGTTGGCCCAGCTGCATCGTGGTCGCGCCCACCGTTTCGACGGCCCTCTCGAGCGCATCACACAAGTCTCGGTCGCAACCCGACTCCCTGGCGCGGCCGATGGCGCTGGTCAATTCTTCGGCGAGAGCTCGCAGCGGCGCGCCGCCCTTGGACATGACCTTGCGGCCCAGCAGGTCCATGCTTTGGATTCCGCTCGTGCCCTCGTGGAGGCTATTGAGCTTCTGATCGCGCATGAACGCCTCCGGAAGATACTCGCTGGTGTAGCCGTATCCGCCGTGGATCTGAATCGCCAGCGCATTGGCTTCGAACCCTCGCTCGGCAGGGAACGTCTTGGCGACGGGAGTCAACAGGTCGAGCAGCAGCTGCGCTCTTTCGCGTTCTTGCTCGGTCGTTCCGTGATCCGCGACGTCTGCGTACTTGGCAACGGTTGCCAGAAGGGCGAGGCTTCCTTCCACGATCGCCTTTTGCCGCAGCAGCATGCGCCGGACGTCGGCGTGCTCGATGATCGGCACCGGCTCGCTGTCACGCGTACCCAGCTTGCGCCCTTGCTTGCGATCGAGCGCGTACAATCGCGATTCGTGGTAGGCGGCGGAGGCGGTAGCGGCGGCGTTGACGCCGACCATGATGCGGGCTTGGTTCATCATCTGAAACATGTATCGAAGCCCTTGGTTGGGCTCTCCGACCAGCCAACCCCGACAATCGCCTTCGTCGCCAAACTCGAGCGCCAAGCTGGGGAGGCCTTTCCACCCGATCTTGTGGATGAGGCCTGCGACCGTGACGTCGTTCGAAACGAGCCGGCCGCCCTCCTCGCGAAGCTTGGGGACCGCGAATAGAGAAATGCCCTTGGTCCCTTCGGGTGCGCCTTCGATGCGAGCCAGGGTCAGATTGATCACGTTGTCCGTGATGCCGTGGTCCGCACCGGAGATGAAGATTTTGCTTCCCTTGATCAGGTAGTAGTCGTGGTCCGTGGGGGTGGCGGTCGTCGTGATGTCGGCCAGGCTGCTTCCGGCGTGAGGCTCGGTCAGAGCCATCGTGCCGGTCCATTCGCCCGCGTACATCCGCTCCATGAACTGCGTCTTGAGCTCGTCGTCGCCAAACGCTTCGATCAGATGTGCTGCGCCGTGCGTGAGCCCGATGAAGCCGTAAGCGCCGAGGTTTGCCGCCATGAGATACGCGCTGGCCAAGGTGTGCACCAGCATGGGCATCTGTTGGCCGCCGACCGATTCGGATCGAGTTGCACTCAGCACACCCAAGTCGACCATCTGCTCGAAGAGGGCGGGAAGCCCCGGGTGCGTATGGATCCGGCCATCCCGAAACACGGGTGGGTTCTCATCCATGGGCTTGTACGTCGGCCAAAGATCCTGCCGTGCGAAACGTCGGACACTGTCGATGTACAGGTCGAAGGTCTCTTTCGAGTGCTGCTGGTAGGCTTCGAGCTGGCAGAGCGACTCGGCGTCGAGAACCGCGTAGAGGAGGAAGTCGACGAGCCCGTCGTCGATCAGAGGATTGCCCTGTGCTGGCATGTGGAGCTCCGCTGGGGGCGCACCCTAGCACCAAGACGGGCCCACTTCCCACGTGAATTCCTCGCTTGCATGCGGTATTAGAACAACCATGGATTTCGAGCATTCGGAGCGAGCGAAAAACCTGATGCGTCAGGTCGAGCGTTTCGTGCGGGAGCGGGTTCTACCCAACGAGCAGAGGTACCTCGATGAGCGGGTGGGCACCGATGATTGGCGGCAGTGGAAGATCCCTCCCATCATCGAGAAGCTCAAAGCCGAAGCCAAGGAGCTCGGGCTCTGGAATCTCTTCCTACCCGACGAGGAGTACGGCGCGGGCCTAGACAACCGCGACTATGCGCCCATTGCCGAGATTACAGGCCGGAGCTTCTTGGCGCCGGAGGTATTCAACTGCAGCGCACCCGATACGGGTAACGCCGAGGTCTTGGTCAAGTACGGATCAGACGAGCAAAAGAAGCGTTGGCTCGAGCCGCTGCTTTCCGGAGAGATTCGATCCGGTTTCGCGATGACCGAGCCCGCGGTGGCCTCGAGCGATGCTACGAACATGCAAGCGACGTGTGAGGTCGTGGGCGACGAGGTAGTGCTCAACGGTCAGAAGTGGTGGACCAGCGGCGCAGGGGACCCGCGCTGCGCCTTCTACATTTTCATGGGAGTCACCGACCCCAATGGCGGACGCCACGAGCGGCACTCCATGGTGCTCGTGCCGTCCGATGCGCCAGGCGTGAACGTCCTCCGCATGGTGCCGGTATTTGGAGACTTGGACGAGCCGCACGGTCATGCCGAGATCTCGTTCGAAGACGTGCGCCTGCCGGTGAGCAGCATCATCGCAGGGCCGGGTCGTGGCTTCGAGATCGCGCAGGGCCGGCTGGGTCCCGGACGCATTCACCACTGCATGCGGGCCATCGGAGCGGCGGAGCGCGCCCTGCAGCGCCTTTGTGAGCGTGCGGTCCACCGGGTCGCCTTTGGCAAGCCGCTCGCGAACTTGGGCGGCAACCGAGACATCATCGCCAACTCGCGCATGGCGATCGATCAGGCCCGACTCCTCACGCTCAAAGCCGCCTGGGCGCTCGATACCTACGGGACGTTTGGCGCCTTGGTCGACATCTCTGCGATCAAGGTCATCGCCCCGAACGTGTTGCAGTCGGTCGTCGATGCGGCGATCCAGATACACGGCGGCGAAGGCATGGCGGATCCCGAGCTCACGCGGTTGCTGGCCATGGCCCGAGCGCTCCGCATCGCCGATGGCCCCGACGAGGTTCATCGAGGCATGGTCGCGAGGCTCGAGCTCAAGAAATACGCCTGACTCGGATCTACCCGGTCTGGTTGAGCCAACGAGCGATTTTTCGGACCAATACTCGGGGCGAGAAGCGGATGCTGAATGCCACCAAGCGGTTCATGAAGCCTTCGATGGCAAGGACCTTGCCCTTCATCATCGATCGATAGGCGTGCCGGGCGACCTTGTCCGGCGGCGCTGCACCGAGCTTGAATAGAAAGCTCTGTGCGTTGCCTGCCGTTTGCGCGAAGTTCGTTGCAGTGGCCCCGGGGCAGTGCGCAGTGACGGTCACCCCATGGCTTTTCACCTCTTCGGCGATTCCTTCCGAGAACATGATGACGAACGACTTGCTCGCGTAGTAGACGGCCATGTCTGGGCCCGGTTGGAATCCCGCAGTGGACGCGATGTTCAGGATTCGGCCTTTGTTGCGGGCGAGCATTCCCTGCAGCGCAAGATGTGTGAGGGCGACCAGCGCGTCGATGTTCACTTGGAGCATGTCCATCTGGAGCTGCAAAGAAAGCTCCGCGAAAGCGCCTGTGGCTCCAAAGCCGGCGTTGTTGACCAAGTAGTCGACCTGAAGACCCCTGCCTTCGAGCGTCTCGAACAGCTCCGCGGGGGCCGCGGGATTGGAAAGATCGCAAGGCACGACATGAGCGGTGATGCCGTGCGCGGTCTCCAGCTCCTGAGCGAGGCTGCGGAGCTTGTCCTCGGTGCGGGCCACCAGCACGAGATCGCGACCATCTGCGGCGAAGAGCCTTGCCAGCTCCGCGCCAATGCCCATCGATGCGCCAGTGATCAAGGCGACTTCCCTCGCAGTCATCGTCCATTCCTCATCGGTAGCCTCTTCTCCCAGCGTGAGATGCCCGGTGCATGGTATCTTCCAGAACCATATGACGAGCAAGGATTCTTTCACGCCAGAATGGTTCGAGGGGTCGCTCCCAGAGCGCTCGTATCGATCGGCATTCAAATGGGGAGCCCCGGAGGCTTACAAGCATCCGAATCCTCGTCTATACGCGCTCATGAAGGAGACGTTCGACCTCGACGACGAGTACTTCCGAACGCCACAGAAGCTCGGCTTGGAAGAGGTGAAGGTGGATGCACCTATCTCGCTTCGGCCGGAGCAGGTCGCCTTCTTTCGTGGCCTTCTAGGCGAAGAGAACGTGAGCGACGACGAGTATGACCGGCTGCGCGTCTCCTACGGCAAGACGATGCTCGATGCGCTTCGCCTGCGAGACCACCAAGTCGAGAATCTGCCCGACCTCGTTCTACATCCTCGCCACGGCCAAGACGTCGAAGAGATCGTCGGCTACTGCCACGAGCAGAGAATCCCGCTCTACACGTTCGGCGCTGGCTCGAGCGTCACCCGTGGGACTGAGTGCTACCGAGCAGGGGTGTCCATTCATCTGGGCACGCACATGAACCGAATCCTCTCGCTCAACCCGGTGAATCAGACCGTGACGGTGGAGCCAGGGATTCTCGGGCCTGCCCTGGAGGAAGCGCTCAACGATGCTCGTCAGCGTTTCAAGGCGCCCCACGCGTACACCTGCGGCCAGTTCCCGCAGTCTTTCGAATATTCGTCCATCGGAGGTTGGGTCGTCACACGCGGTGCGGGCCAGAACTCCACCTACTACGGCAAGGCCGAAGACCTGGTGCTGAGCCAGAAGTACGTCACACCGGTCGGCACCATCGAGACGGTCGACGTGCCTGCCTATGCGACGGGGCCAAACCTCGACCAGATCATGATCGGCAGCGAAGGCGCCTACGGAATCCTGATCGAGGTTACGCTGAAGATCTTTCGTCACAATCCGCAAAACACGCGCCGCTTCAGCTTCATTTTTCCGGACTGGCCCCGTGCGGTCGCTGCCGTTCGCGAGATCATGCAAGGTGGGTTCGGGTTTCCTTCCGTTTTCCGGCTGTCCGATCCCGAAGAGACCGACATAGCCTTCAAGCTCTACGGCGTGGAAGGCACTCCAATCGATACGCTGGTCAGCCTGCGAGGATGCAAGAAGGGAGAACGGTGCCTGCTCCTGGGCACCACGGACGGTGACGCCGCCTACACCAGCATGGTCAAGCGGCGCATTCGCCAGGTTTGTAGCGCCCATGGCGGGATGTACACGACCGGCTTGATCACGAAGAAGTGGGAGCACGGCCGGTTCACCGATCCCTACATGCGCGAGGACGTACAGGACTTCGGCATTCTGATCGATACCCTCGAATGCGCCACGAACTGGGAGCAGCTCCCGAAGGTGCACGAGCACGTGCGGGCGTACGTCAAGAGCCGGCCCAAGACCATTTGCATGACCCACATGTCTCACTGCTATCCCCAGGGAGCCAATCTCTACTTCATCTTCATTGCCAAGATGGGCCACCAGGAGTTCGTCGACTTCCATCGAGGCATGCTCGATGCCATCCAGTCTTCGGGCGCGACGATGAGCCACCACCACGGCATCGGAAAGATGACGGCGCCGTGGCTCGAGGGCCAGATCGGCAGCAACGAGCTCGAGGTGTTTCGAGCGCTCAAGCGCCACTTCGATCCACACAACGTGCTCAATCCCGGCGGCACGCTGGCGCTCGATCTGCCCGACGAGGAACGTCGGTTCCCGTGAGAAGCGCGAACGACGAGCTCCGCGCGCGGGTTTGCGGCCGCAAGGTCGTGGTCACCGGTGCGTCGAGCGGAATCGGGGAAGCCCTCGCGCATCGATTGGCCGACGCGGGCGCCATCGTCTTGCTAATCGCACGGTCGGCCGAGAAGCTCGCTCAGGTCAAGCAGGCAATCGAAAGTCGGGGCGGGACCGCATTCGTCCATCCCTGCGACCTATCGGACGGGCCAGATACCCAGCGAGCCATCGCGGCCATAGTCCGCGAGCACGGTCACGTGGACATTCTGATAAACAATGCCGGCATTTCGATTCGCCGAAGCGTCGCCAAGTCCTACGATCGGATCCAGGACTTCGAACGAACGATTGCGCTGAACTTTCTCGGCGCGGTGCGGCTCATCTTGGGTTTCGTGCCGGGCATGCGTGAGAGGAAAGACGGACACATTCTCAACGTGTCGACGATCGGAGCTCAAGTGAACGTGCCGCGCTACGGAGCCTACCTTGCGAGCAAAGCGGCCCTCGATGCGTTCAGCCGCGTGTTGGCGGTGGAAACCCTCGAGGATGGGGTGAAAGTGACCACCATCTACATGCCTCTGGTCAAGACGCCGATGATGGCGTCGACGACCATCTACGACGCTTTCCCTGCGCGTTCCCCCGAAGAAGCGACAGAGCTGATCGTCGAGGGCATCATCGATCGCCCGAAGCGCGTCGCCACGCCGGTCGGCAACGCATTCGAGCTCGCGTATGGGATGGCGCCGAGGGCGGTCGATCGAGTCCTGAACGCTGCTTATCGGCTGTATCCCGAGTCGGGTAAGAAGACGGATCAGCGTGAACCGGAATCACGGGATGCAGCCCTCTTTGCGCGGGTGTTGGACGCGGTTTCACGTCGAGCGCGACGCCGCAGCCAGTCCTAGACCGAGTGCCACGAAAAGCCGGAGGCCTTTAGCCAAAGGCGATCGTCGTCCAGAGGAGCACGCGAATTTAGCATCGCTCGCCGTCCCGAATAGGTGTTATACGTGGGGCCGTTTTTCGGGAGGACAGATGGCTGGATCCAGTGACGGTTTGCCGCTCAGCCAACGAAAGCGGGACATTTTCTTCGTCGTCAGCTTTTCGTTTTTCGCGTTCTCTTCCTTCTTTTCGGATTCCTGGCACGCGCTCGGCCTGCTCGAGGGCGATGCCTTCTGGTCTCGGGCCAACCGCTGGTACGCGGAGGTCGCCCAAGACTACTTCTTCATGGCTGAGCACGAGTTCGTTCGGGTCAACACGGGGATCTCGGGTCTCGTATATGGGCCGTTCTATCTTCTGCTGGTCTACGCGTTCATCAAGGGGAAGAACTGGATTCGGCCCATGGCGCTCGTCTACGTCGGCGCCATGTTGCACGGCTGTACCGAGTTCCTCATCTACGAGTACTGGATCGGCCCTCCTCCAGGAAACCCGCTCGTCTTCTGGGCATTCAACGGACCATACTGGATCATCCCCTTCCTACTGGGCGTCCGCATGTGGCAGCCCAACCCCTTCTCCTGAGCGCAACGCGTGTCCCAGTCAGAGGCCGTTGAGTGTGTCGACGACGGTGAAAAGGTCGCCAACATCCTCTCGCTGGCCGCTCATGCGTCCTTCCCTCTGGATCCGTCGGGGGGCGTATTTCGCACCTCGACGATCTCGTACGTCACTTCGCCCCTCGGACGCTGGATGGTGAGCTCGTCTCCGACCTCCCGCGACAAGAGCGACCTTCCGACTGGAGAATCCATGCTGATCCATCCCTTCTTGGCATCGATCTCGTCCGGCCCGACGATCCGATAGACTTGCACGGCGCCGTCTTCGTCTTCGAGCGTGACCCAGCTCCCGAAATAGACCCGTCCGTCGTCGGGCGGCTTTTGGTCGACGATGGTCAGCACATCGAGCCGCTGTCCCAGAAATCGAAGCCGCCGGTCGATCGCGGCGAGCCGCTGTTTGCTGTACTGGTACTCGGCATTCTCGGATCGGTCGCCTTCGGCGGCCGCGACTTGGACCGCCTTGGCCATCTTCGGGCGATCCTCGTTCCACAGGCGGTCCGCTTCCTCTTCGAAGCGGCGATAGCCTTCAGGCGTGACATAGCCAGGCTTTCCAGAGGTATCGGGTCGTGTTCGGCGCCTGCTCATGGCCCCTTCTTCTACCACCCAGCAAGCCCAGCGCATACAGACTTCCAAGTTGCGTTCGATCGAGAGCCGGTGAAGATTGGGGCCCACCATGAGCGCAGCCATCCCGACTCGCATCGTACCCAGCGTCGAGCCCACGGACGCGAGCCCTAAGCAAGTGGCGCGCGACTTTCAGAAGCTCATCGACGGTGGCGCCAAGATTCGACCGGCGGGTGAGGCCAAGGACGATCCCGAAAGGCTGCTGTGCTCGGGATACCTGCCCAAGTATGAGGTGTCGCTGTTCGATACGCGTTTCTATCTCACGAATGTTCGAAAGAACCCTGCCATTCGGTTTCTGGTCGCCTACGTCGTGCAGCGGCCGCGAGCGAGCGGCCCGCTCGAAATCTTTCCACGCATTTTCTACAAAGACCTCTCGCTCGTTTGGCGCGCGGCTTCCCACATGATCGCAGACGACGGCGACTTCTGGATCGGAAAGGGAGACGTCAGGACCGTGCGCCGCGGCGGGTTCGAGCACACCGAGTGCGTCGAATCGACTACCGACTTGCCGTTCGAGGTGCAAGGCGCGCTCGATACGATCAACGAGAGGACACGGCGAGCCCGCATCGATCACCAGGCTTTGTTTCTGGTCCTACGTAATGCCCCGCGCACCCGCATCGCGCCCTACAGCGATTTCTCAGAGCCACGCAGAAAGGCAGCTCGGAATCCACGCAATCTCATTCACGGCGGTCGGCGCATTGCCCGGTTCACCCGAAAGAACGATCCGACGTCGCTCCAGATCGTCACCGGATTCGAGCCCGACTTCACGAAGGGCGTCCTCGAGGTGAGCCAGCTGAAGAGCGTGCTCTACCATGGAGAGCTCCAAAGATTTCGCATTCTGTCGCGCAACCGGCAGGTGCAGTACATGTTCGTGGCCGGCCCCAAGCATGCTTGGATCATTCCACCTCAGGCTCTGACCACCGAGCTCTCGACGTACGGGGTTCGCACGGTCGACGTGGTCGCCGACGAAGATCTCTTCGTGCCCGGGTACGAGTATCACTTCGTCGACGAAACTGCTGATGGGCCTGTGCAGTTCAGTCAGATTCCCGAGGGCTTCGCCGGCCCCCAAAGCGAGCATCAGGACGACCGAGCAGACGCATCGGCATGGCTCGATGAGATTCCCCTGATCCGGCAGTTCAGGCGAAAGGTCTTGGGCCAAGGCTGACCTCGGCGGAAGCTCGGGGCTCGGCTGTGCCATGACTCCTTGGCCGTCGCCTGCTAAGCGTCGGTCATGGCCAACAGTCAACCACCAGGAAAGCGGCGGGTCGTCGTACGACAGCTCAGGAAGTCTGATTACCGCGACGTGCAGCGCGTGCACCGAGGTGCTTATCCGCAGCTCGAGTCTTGGACCAAGGAGCAGTTTTCGAGCCAGCTCGATTTCTTTCCGGAGGGACAGATTTGCGTCGAGGTGGACGGACGCGTCGTGGCCACGTCGAGCTCGCTCATCATCAACCTCGAAGATTTACCGGCGAGCCACACCTACCACGACATATGCGAGGGCGGCATGATCCGCAGCCACGATCCGGATGGTGACACGCTCTATGGAATCGACATCGCGGTGGACCCAGACTTCCGAGGGCAGCGCTTCGCGCGCCGCATCTACGACGAGCGAAAAGAGCTCGCTCAGCGACTCAACTTGCGGGGCATCGTGTTCGGAGGACGAATGCCCCGATACAGCCGATATGCAAGCGAGATGTCTCCCCAGGAGTATCTCGCCAAGGTGCTGCACAAGGAGATCCGCGATCCAGTCATTCTCGCGCAGATCGCCAATGGCTTCATCGCACGGGAAGTGATCGAGAACTACCTTCCGAGCGACAAGGCATCCAGCGGACACGCCGTTTTGATGGAGTGGCGCAACCCTGCGTTCGTTCCCCCCGACCCGAGGCGCAGAACAGCGGGGTCCATGCGCGTCGCGGCAGTTCAGTACCAAATGCGTCCCGTGACGAGCTTCGAGGAGTTTGCGACTCAGTGCGAGTTTTTCATCGACTCCGCGGCCGACTACAGCGTGGACTTTTTGCTGTTTCCGGAGCTGCTCACCACGCAGCTGCTCAACCTCGTCGCGGGGCCTAGCCCGGCACAATCGGCACGCGCGCTCGACAAATTCACCGATCAGTACATCTCGTTCTTCACCGACATGGCAATCCAATACAACGTGAACATCATTGCCGGTACGCATTTCGCCGTCGAAAAGAACCGGCTCCACAACATCGCCTTTCTGTTCCACCGTGACGGTCGAATCGACAAGCAGTACAAGACGCACATCACACCTTCCGAGGCTCGGTGGTGGGGGATTACGGCCGGACGCGACATCCACGTGTTCGAAACCGACCGAGGCAAGATCGCCATCGCGATCTGCTACGACGTCGAGTTTCCGGAGTGGGTGCGAATCATCAAGGCCAAAGGAGCGGACGTGTTGTTCATTCCCTACAACACGGACATTCGCTCTGGTCACGTACGGGTGAGAGCCTGCGCGCAGGCGCGCGCGATCGAGAACCACATGTACGTGGTGATGGCGGGCGCAGTCGGGAACTTGCCGCAAGTCGAGGGCGCCGACATCCACTACGGACAAGCCGCGATCCTCACGCCGTCGGACATTCACTTTGCCCGCGATGGCATCGCGTCTCAGGGCACGGTCAACGTGGAAACCATGATCGTTCATGACCTCGATCTCGCGCTTCTTCGGCGCACCGAAGGCACCGGCACCGTCCGAACCTGGCCTGACCGCCGGAAGGATCTCTACGCCGTGGTCCACAAGGACGGCCGCCGATCCGAGCGTTTCTGAAAGATTGCTGCGGCGGTCTTCGGCGTCCTCGCTCTAGAACGACGAGCCCGGTTGTTCTAGAAATGCGACCTCTTCTGGTGTCGAGGCCCGGCCGAGGATCTGATTGCGATGCGGGTAGCGACCAAAACGTTCGATGATCGCTTGGTGGCGCTTGGCGAAGTCGAGGTAGTACGCGGCGTCTTCCTTCAACGCTTCGGGCGCACCCTCCAATAGCCTTTGGAACAGGTCGAGGCAGCGCGCCTGATCCGACGGGTCTTCGCTGTGCTCCAGAGGTAGATAGAAAAACACGCGTTCATCGAAAGCCAGCTTCGTGTCGAAGCCCTGCTCGAGCCCCTCCCGGCAGGCTTCACGGGCGAGCTCGTCGGCGGCGAACATCTTCGGAGCTCCGCGAAACATGTTTCGTGAGAATTGGTCCAGCGCGATGATATACGCGAGGGCGCCGCGCGCAGTGTTTCGCCATGCCTCTCGATCCCTGGCGACGATCGCCTCGTAGTCACCGAGAAACTGCGACTTGATTACGGCATCGAAGTCTTCGGACTTCGTCCACCAGCGTTTGCGCTGCTCGGGCCTGGCGCGCCCGAGCTCGTCGAGCTCACCGAACCAGAATTCCAAGATGTCACCGATCCGCTCGTCCATGGCCCTTGTCCAATACCACGGGTTTCGGCGCCTCGCTCAAATCGTCGCTGCATCGTCGCCGATAGGCTGATAGGGACGGGGTTGCCAGCTTCCCGAGGATGTACGATGCACCAGCCATGGGACAACACGAAGAGCGTCCTCACGTCGTCATCCTCGGTGGGGGTTTTGGCGGGTTGGCCGCTGCGCGCGCGCTTGGCGGTGCGCCGGTGCGCGTCACACTCGTCGACCGATCGAACCATCATCTGTTTCAGCCGCTGCTCTATCAGGTCGCCACGGCGCTCTTGCCAGCCCCCGACATCGCCGCACCGCTTCGGAGCCTCCTGTCGACGCATGACAACGTGCGCGTGCTTCTCGCCGAAGCGCAGCACGTCGATGTCGATGAGCGCGTGGTCGTGCTCGATCACCAGGAGCGGCTCGAGTACGACTTCTTGATCGTCGCAACGGGGCTCAAGCACGACTACTTCGGCCACCCCGAGTGGGAGCGCCATGCCCCCGGGCTCAAGACGCTCTACGAAGCCCTCGAGATACGCAAACGAGTGCTGCTCGCTTTCGAGGCAGCCGAACGAGTCACCGACCCGGACCAGAAACGAGCCTTTCTGACCTTCGTCGTCGTTGGCGGAGGCGCTACCGGCGTCGAGCTTGCCGGTCAGCTTTCCGAGATCTCGCGAACTGCGTTGCGCGGGGACTTTCGCACGATCGATCCTTCTAGCGCACGAGTCGTGCTCGTCGAAGGCGCCGATCGCATCTTTCGCGACTACCATCCGAGCCTTTCCGCGCGCGCCCAGCGGGACCTCGAATCACTGGGCGTCGAGGTACGAACATCGGCCTTCGTCACCGAGATCGACGGGGAGGGCGTAACGATCGATGAGGGGCAGCGCATCGAGGCGAACACGGTGCTTTGGGCCGCGGGGGTTCGGGCGAGCTCGATCACGGGGCAGCTCGACGCCGAGCTCGATGCCATGGGCCGCGTGAAGGTCACCCCTTACTGCACGGTGCCAGGCCGTGACGAGGTCGCTGTTCTCGGCGACCTGATCCACTATCCGCGCAAGAAGGACGGGCAACCGCTTCCCGCCGTTGCTCAGGTGGCACTTCAAAGCGGCGATCTCGTCGCGCGCAACATTCTTCGCTGCCTGAGGGGAGAGGGGCCCAAGCCGTTCGCGTACTTCGACAAGGGGCTCATGGCGACCATCGGTCGAAACCGTGCGATCGTCGAGTCTTGGGGCATCAAGATGAGCGGACGTCCCGCGTGGCTTGTATGGCTGCTCATCCACCTCGCGTTCCTGGTCGGCTTTCGAAACCGCTTTGCCGTCTTGTTTCAGTGGCTCTGGGCCTACATCACCAACAAGCGCGCATCGCGTGTCTTGTTCAGCCATCCGAAGGAGCAGGGGCCTACGGTGCTCGAGCACCGCGCATCTGCTCTCCCCACGGCGGCCGAGAAGGTCACTGCACCGGCGGGCGTGCCCGCCGCTCGACCGTCGGGCGCCTGGGCCTGGTCCCGCTCGGACGACTGAGCCCCGTCAGGCTCAAACTCGGACCAAATACGCATGGCCAAAGCCGCGCCGTGCTGCGACACTCCCGCATGTTTTGGCTCCCCCTGCGTCAGAGCTTCTCGATTGCGCGCTGGCTGTCGATCTCATCGAAGCCGTGTACGACTTCCAAAAGCCCGATTCGGAATGGGTGGATGGGCTGATAGGGGCGGGCGCGCGCGTCTTCCCCATGGAGTCGAACCTCGCGCTCGAGAAGCTCCGTTACGTAGATCTCCTCGGAATCCTCGCGAGCGACCCGAACGGCATCGGCATGCGCATCACCGCTCCGCTCTCCACCAGGACGCAACTACTGCCCAAATCGAGAGAGCAGTGGCAGATGCTCGGCGCGCACATCGCTGCGGCCTATCGTCTTCGCCGCGCGCTGGCAACGAGCCGCGAGCGGCCATCGAGGCAACCAAATACACTCCCCCACGAAGCCGAGGCCGTGGTGGATCCCAAACGGTTTCGCATCATCGCTGCGGTGGATCGCGGTCGAGAAGAAAGCGCGGCAGACTGCCTTCGCAGAGCGGCGAGGCGGATCGATCGCGCTCGGAGCACCATGCGCCGTGAGGAACCCGACGAGGCGCTCGAAACCTGGCGGGCATTGGTCTGCGGACGCTGGAGCCTGGTCGACTGGTTCGACGCGGACGAACGGCGCTTCTTGCTGGCTCTTCCGAATCCGCCCGAGGTTCGGGACCCACGAGGGCTGACGGAGCAAGAATGCCAGGTCGTCGAATACGCCGTGCACGGTGAGCCCAGCAAGCTCATCGCGTACCGTCTCGGACTTTCCCAAGCGCGTGTTTCTGCCCTCTTGCGGTCAGCCATGAAGAAGCTGGGCGTGAAGAACCGAGCCCAGCTCGCGCAAAGGATACCGCCCCGGCCCCTCGCGGTGGCCGTCGCATAGAGCGGGCTCGGCGAGAGCTCGTTTCGAACGTTCGCCTGTTGCATAATCGGCCGGTGTTTTCGAAGCGAGGGGCTTTCGACCTGGCTCTGAACGAGGTCGCTCGAGCGGCGTCGGCGAGGCCGCCCGCATTGGATTTGACCGGTTCGAATCCGACGCGCGTGCATCTCGAGCTCGACGACGAAGCGGTGCGCGAGACGATGTGCGCCGCCGACCCCACCACGTACCGACCTCACCACCGAGGGCTTGTATCGGCCAGACGCGCGCTCGGCGACGAGCTCGATTGGAACCCCGAGCACTTGGTGCTCACGGCCACGACGAGCGAGGCGTACTCGTTTCTCATCAAGCTCTTTTGCGATCCCGGCGACCATGTCTTGATCCCGGAGCCGAGCTATCCACTGCTTTCCATGCTCGCTCGGCTGGAGGGCACCGTCGCCGTTCCCTACGCTTTGCGCTACGATGGCGCGTGGCACGTCGATCGAGCGGCATTCGCCGACCGTCTCGATTCACGGGCCAGGCTCGTCCTCGGTGTGAGCCCCAACAATCCGACCGGCGCCTATCTCTCGACCGATGAGCTCGACTTTCTCGTCAGCCACGGAATACCGGTGGTCTTGGACGAGGTCTTTGCGGCCTACGATCTTCGCTGCGCCAAACCATCGCCCCTGCAGCACACCAGGACACGCTCAGGCTTGCTATTGGCGTTGGGCGGGCTTTCGAAAGCTGCCGCGCTTCCTCAGCTCAAGCTCAGCTGGATTGCCGCCTCCGGAGACGAGAGGGAAATCGAACGCACACTCTCGCAGCTCGATGTGATCACGGACACCTACCTATCGGCAAACGAAGTCTCGCAACGGGCGCTCCCGTCGCTGCTATCCGCAGCAGTAGAGCGGCGCCGTCGAGTATTCGAGCGATTGCAGCAGAACCATCGCAGTGCGCTCACGCTTCACCAGGAAGTCCCTGAAATATCGGTGCTACCCGTGCAGGGCGGCTGGTATCAGGTCCTGCGGTTGCCGAAGCTATTGTCCGAAGAGCAATGGGTTCTCGCGTTCCTCGATCGCGGCGTGCTCGTGCAGCCAGGCTGGTTCTATGATTTTCCCGACGAGGCTTGGGTAGTCGTCAGCCTTCTCACGCCGCCCCGGGTTTTCACTGAAGGATTGCGCCGCCTCGGCGAAGCCGTCACCACCATCATCCGCGGGGGCCAGGCCGATTAATCGGCCTTCCGGGCGGTGCCGGATCGTGTGGATTCGCAATAGCCGTCATGTCGCGGCCAGCATGCTGGCGAACCACGTGGCGAGCCCGAGAAAGGTGAAGAATCCGACGACGTCGGTGACCGTGGTCAGAATGATGGAGGAAGCCGTTGCGGGGTCCCGGTTCAACTTGACCAGCGCCACCGGGATCATGGCGCCCGCGGCGGAAGCCGCGATCATCGAAAACAGCATGGCCAGAAACATCACTAGGGCGAGCCCTAGATTTCCGCTCCACAAGTAGACGCCCACGGAGGTCACGACGGAGATCGCGAGTCCGTTCACCAGCCCGATGACGAGCTCCTTGAGCAGAACTCGAATCGCCTGTGAGACCCGGAACTCCCGCAGCGCCAACCCACGCATGGTGACGGCCAAAGCTTGCGCTCCGGTGTTTCCGGACTGACCAGCCACGACTGGGAGCAGCACTGCCACCGCCGTGAAGCGCGCGATGGTTCCTTCGAACAAACCAACCACGGATGCTGCGAGGAACGCGGTGAGCAGGTTGATGTTCAACCATGGCAACCGGCTTCGCACGCCAACCCACGGCCGAGAAAGGGCGCGTTCTTCCTTCGAGCCTCCCACCATTTGCTGCAAATCCGTGATGGCGTCTTCCTGCACGGCTTCGACGAGACCGGCTTGCCGGATGATGCCCACCACGTGGCCCTGCAGATCGACGACCGGCAGGCTCGACAGGCGGTGTTCGTTGAGAAGGTCCACCACCTCTTCACGTGGCGTCATGGGATGCACGGAAATCGCTCGTGGGCTCTCGAGCTCGGCGAGCTGCTGGTTGGGCGATGCGCCGACGAGGTCCTGCAAACGCACGATCCCCTCGAACTGTCCTTCTCGGTCCGTGATGACCACATCGGTAATCCGCCTGCCGCTCAACTGGCGGATTCGCTCGAGCGCTTCGCTCACGAGAGTGTCTCCTGGAAACGACGCGACCCTCGCATCCATGAGGTTTCCTGCGGTCCCCGGCGGGAACACGAGGAGGCCCTCGATCTCCTCTGCCAGGCTCTTGGACAGCGCACCCAGCAACTGCTGTGTCGTCTCTTGGTCCAAACGAGCCAAGAGATTCGCGGCGCGCGCGGGATCGAGAGCCGTGAGCAAGTGCTGAATACCCACAGCTCCAGCTGCCTCGAGGACTTCGGCAGCGCGATCCGGTTGCATGTATCCGAGAACCATCCCCGCGGGTCGTGCTGGTTGGCCGCGAAGCACGCGAGCGACCTCCTCTGGTGCAGCGTCATCCATTTGCCGCGCCGCCTCTGCGGGATGCGAAAAGAGAAAACGCCGAACCAATTCGCGGGCGGGACTGATCATCTGCCGTCTCCCTCGGTTTCGGACGGTCCCAACAAGGCGGAGGCGGCCCATCCGACCAGCCCTCGCAGCCCGAGACCGTAGAGCTCGCCGAGCGCCGCAGCCGTTCTGACGCCGTGATCCTCGAGCTGTGTTTCGACGAGCCTGCGTTCGAGCTGGCGCATCACTTCGTATCGAATGACGCCCAAGAAACGTCCGTCGGCTTCGACGACTGGCAGCGCATGGAAGCGGGCCCAAGCCGGATGTGCGACGATGGCCTTCGAGCTTGCTCCCGCCGGAAGTGACGCGACTTGACGCACCGCCACCAGCCGGAGATGCTGCTCGGGCCGGGCAGCCATCAACTCGCGAAGATTCGTCACCCCCACGAGCTTCTGATCGTCCGTGACCACATAGACGTAGTACGACGTGCGGCTCGGGTCCTTTCGCAATCGTTCTAGCGCCTCGGCGACCGATGACGTCTCGGGTACGGGAAGCACCTGTGGGTCCAACAACGCGCCCGCGCTACCCTCGGCGTATCGGAGCAGGGACCTGAGTGCCCGACCCGCCTCATTGCTCAGCGATTCCATGATCGCCGAGCGCGGCGCCGGTCCCATCGCCCGCAGGATGGCGGCACCCACATCCCTGCGCGTCGCCGAGAGCACATCGACGGCCGTGTGGATGGGCACCAGCTGAAGCGTATTCGCGGCCGACACGGGCGCGACTGATGGCAGCACGCTTGCCAACACATCCGTGGCAAGCTCGGTCATGACCTCGGCCGCGTCAGAGGTCGGCATCAATTCCAATGCACGGGCCGCCGGAGTAGGATGCACAGTAACGAAAGCTTCGAGCAGGCGGGTTTCAAGCTCCACGATCTTCCTCCCGACTTACGAGTACACAGCGGTGCTCGTTGAACTGCCGCCCGGGAATCGAAAGCTCGCCCTCGGGGCTCTCGAGGAAGACCGCGGTTCTCGACGTTCTGATGATGCGGCCTTGATCCGAACCGATGCGAACGACCTGGCCTATCCGATAGTATTTGTTCACGTAGTGCATCGCGAGAATGTCCGACATCACCTCGCGCGCTCCCAGACCGAACGCGAGGGCGCCCCCGCCTAGGATCGCAGCCAGCGCGATCAGGAACACCGCGGTTAGCGACGACACGTCCAGGCCGAGCTCGTCTGCGGCGACGAGAATCGTGACAATCACGATCGCCGTCTGCGTCAGTCGCGCCAGGCTCCGGGCCTGTGAGACGGGCATGCGGGCCGCCGCCTTGGTGACGGCGTTGCGCGCGATCCGGCCGGCCACGATACCGCCCAACAGGAGACCCAAGGCGATGACCAACCGCGGGAGATAGCTCGCAAACGCACCGATCCATTTGCCGAAAACCGGCAGGCCGAGTGCATCGATGGCGATCATCAGCGTCGTCAGAAGAGTGAGCCAATACGCAGCGTTTGCTGCCACATCTCCCGCGCCTCGGTAATCGGCGGCCTCGCCCCAGCCGAGATCGGCTGGGGGCGCCTGAGTCCCGAGGCGTCGTAAGACACGACGTATGATCTTCCGCAGCGCCCAAGCCAACGCCCATCCGAGCGCAATGATGACGGCAGCGGTTGCGAGATTCGGAAGCGCGTCGACGAAGCCTTGCTTCACCTTGGCCAACCAAGCCCCGAATTGATTTGCTCCAGCGTCTAGGTTCATGTCCTGACTCCTCCCAGAGCATAGACGGAACGCAAATGCTTCCTGAAGGGTGATTAGCCCTCGTGGAGCTCACTCGTTGCAGAATCGCGCAAGATGCCGGAATGATTGGGCGAGGAAGGGCAGGGCGGAAGGTTGCGTCTGATCGTCACACTCGTGGCATTTCGTCGACCTGTCAGTGCCCTAGCGCGCTCCTTCTACCCACTGCTGGATCTCGTCGACCATGATGTGTCCCCAGCCACCCACCGCCTCGTCGACGATTCGAAGCGTGCCGGTCCGACCCCGATAGTCCGAGATTTCCCAAACTTTGCGGGCAAAGATGTCGTTGTCGTGCCCCGTGGCGGAGGCGACGACCTCCCCATCGACCAGCAGCTCGACCTTGAGCGCCTCTGGGATGCGGCCGCCTGCGACGCGGAGGGTCAGCACGTCGCCCTCGAGCAGCATGGGCGCGGATCGAAGCTCTCCAACGACTGCATCGCCTTTGATCCGATGATAACTCGATACGAACCAACCCACCTGGCCCACCGGTCGCCCTTGATGGGGCGGCGCCGATCGGACTGGCCAGCTCTCGAACGCCTCGCCGGCTTCGGTCCAACCCGGATACGGCGCCTTTTGAAAGGGAAGGCTGCTCAAGAGCTCTAGATTTCGTTTCTCGACAAGCTCATCCCTGCGCCAGATTCCAGCCACGTCGAGGCTCGGCGGCAGATCTGCGTCGAAGTAGTACCCGCGTTCGTAGAGACCATGATCCATGTAGCCCCATTTGATATAGGTCGGCTTCTTCGCGAGAAGGTAGTCTGGGTCTGCGTGCTTTTCGTGACCTGCTTTGCCCCGGCCTAGTCGTGTCGGCCTTTGGTGCGCCGTCACCGGGTCGATGATCCCAAAAAAGTCATAGACGTGAAGGTTCGCGTAGTAGCCGCTCGAGCCGATGTCGCCGGTCACGATGGAAGCGTCAGGGGGCGAGTGTTCCCCCAGCCATTGCATGAAGGCGCGAACTCGCTCGACCTCGCCGCCCCAGCGAATCACTTCGGTTTGTAGCGGACCTACCATCAACCCGCGAATGCCGATCGTGACGACGAGAGCCGTTCCAAGCACCCAGACGCCCGAGGCCACACGAGGACGCTCGCTGCAACGCGCTCGAACCCATGCCGCCAGCAGGTCGAGCGTGTACGCGCACAGCAAGGCAGCAAATGGTGTCAGCACGACGAAGAACCGATGACCCGGGTAGAAGTCACCTCCTACGTAGACGACGTAGGCCGAGTAGAGGAAAGCCCACGTGAAAAGAGGCCTGATGATCCGATCCCGGACACCCAGGACCGCGCCCAGCGCAAGAAGCGGCACATACGCGCGATCGGACAGGAAGCCGTGAAGATATCGCCACCCCCGCGCCACCGCCTCGCCACGCAGCCCGGAGGCTTTGACGTAGAAGGTATTGGGGAGCAGATAACCAAAGTACTGGTATCGCCAAAGAAAGTAGAAGCCGAAGATCAGCGCGGCCGCGCCAAAGATCGCCACGACACGGCCGAGCGCTCGGTTCGGCTCGGAGGAGCGCCATGCCTGTAGCATTTCGCTAACACCCATGACCGCCACGAAGAGCGCGGCGTCTGGCCTCGTCATCATCGTGGCCGCCAGGCTGAGCACGGCTCCCGTCACATTGCAGCGATTGGGTGGCCCCCACAGGAACAAACACGACGCGAGGATGGTGAAGATCAGCAAATGTGACTCGAGGGCCTGCATCGCCCAGACCGTGTAGCTGTTGTCGAAAACGCAGAGGCCCAACGCGAACAGGACCGGTAGGAGTCGACGCGGCCACACCATGCGCGCGAGGCGATAGAGGAGCAGTATGTCGAGCGCGGCCAAGGCAATGCTCATGCCCGTCGCCAGCCGAACGAAACCAGTGCTGGTGCCACCACTCAATGGATGGGCCAGTGCAAGAACTGATACCCAGAGGAAGTTCGTGAAGCCCTCGACCCGCTCTCCCGAATTGAAAACGAAGCCGAGACCCCGGGCGACGTTGCGTGCGTACTGCAGCGAGATCAGCGAGTCGTCACAGACGTTGTGGTGATACCGGCGCGACCATTCGAATGCCAAGGCGGCAACGATGAGCGCACCCCCGATTGCCCACACCCAGCCGTTCAAGAGAGGTCTAACGCGGCTACTCATGGGCAAGGCGAGTGTGGCTCATCCCGCGTGCTAGTGCCACGGTGGATTGCGAAGACCACGGACTGCACGTCCAACCGATGGCTACCAGGTGTAGCGGACGGTGTAGCGGATGACTCTCTCGCTGTCGTTGTCGACTTTGACGCGGAAGTGGGCCGTGTTGGCATCGTACTTTTCGTGTTTGTCCGAGGCCTCGGTGATCTCCCAGTTGCTCCAGCGGTAGAGGGTCTCCTTGACGAGCACTTCGACCGGCGCCTCCTTGTGGTTTCGAAGGCGGATCTCGAAGCTCTCGGTGATGACGTGGCGGCTGGTGTCGACCTTGTAGTCGGTTCGCTTGCGTTCGCCTACGATGTCGAATGCATCACCGATGTGCAGCCGAATGGTTTCGTCCTTCGGCGTGTGGTCGATCTCGTCTTCCCCGATGAACTCGAGCGCCCCGTCTGCTTCGTCACGCTTGTAGAGGCGCACCTTGCCCTTTGGTAGTGCCATGCCCATGTGGTTTCGCTTCGAGTTCGTGAGCTCGAGGATGACGTTGACCTTGCTGTTCGACTGCTCGCTCGCGTAGCCCGGGTCACTCACCAATCCACCATAGAAGCCGTATTGGGGCGCGCCGTCATAGAAAAAGACCTTCTTCACCGGCACGTTTGCCGCCTTCAAGAGCTCGACCTGTTTGGTCTGGTTGTCGGCGACGGTCGTCTCCCGCCCGAGCGTGTAGAGATGGTACTCGAAGAAGGCCTTCTCCTCGAAGCCCGGAGCGGCCTCGGCGGCCATCATGTCCCTCCGATATCGCTGCATGGGGGGCTGCACGCGACGCACGTCGCCCGCGATGAGCTTCAAGCGCGCATCCTCGTACGTCGCGCCCGAGTGATTCTCGATCGTCACCCATCCCGCCAAATCGAGGGCGGTGTCTTTCTCGTTCAGCACCGCGTTGTAGTCGGCGTGCCAACCGATCCCAGCGGTTTGGTAGGCGACCTCGACCAGGTGGCGGCCGGTCTTCTTCGTAGCCAGCTTCCAAACCAGCGTGGGCTTGGTGATCAACCCGTTTGGCAAGTCGCCCAGCTGGATGTCTTTGACGTTGTCACCGCGCTGGATCATCACGACGTTCCCGTCCTGGCGCAGCACCAGCTGCGCGGGGTCGAAGCTGAGGAGCGTCCCCTTGTAACGGGAGCCGTCCTTGGTCAGCACCGCGATCGATCGATCGATGTGCTTGTGGAGCAGCTTGTCGGCGGACACCAGATCGTATTCGTAGTTCTGCTCGAGCACCGTGGTGCCAGGATGGGTGAGCGATTTGAACTGCACGCTGGTGCCGTCGATCTGCGCGGCGACCCCGGTGAACCGAATCGTCCCGACCTTCTCGCGCAGATCCACGGTTCGCTTCTCGCGGACCACCCCGAAGTTCTGATTGTAGATGGTGAGCGCCACCCCCTCGGTTTCTTCGGCTTCTGCAGGTACCGCGACACCCACAACGAGCGCGACCCATATCATCAGTGCCTTTTGCGTCCTCATCGTTGCTCCTTCGGCCTTTTCACTACGAAGGACCGTCACGCCTGTCGACGATCCGTTCCTTCCGAACAAGACGTGCGACGCTTCCGTTTGGATCTGAGGACCTTCGGCAAGATGGCTCCGATGATCTGCGGCGCTCTTCCTCCCGGGGAGTCCGGCAGTCCGTAACTATTCTGAATTATGAGGGCTTTGGATGGGCCTCGACCCAGTTGCTCAATGAAAGCAAGCACGGGGCGATGCTGCGCCTCCCTCTATGGGAGGAAGAAGACGCCCTTGAGATCCTCGGTGCGCGACAGGGGCCGATCATTCACGTCGAACGACGTGACCCGGAACTGGTAGTACATCCCTGATTCGAGAGGCGGCCCCCCGTAGACGACCTCCGGATCGCTCCCGCTCGAGCCGGGAATGGCCGCGTCGCTCCAGATCATCTCACCGAAGGTATCGAAGACCTCGATGTGATACCGGTCCTCGCCGCTATCATCGACCCACGAGAAGATCGGCGTTCCGGTGACCTCCTCAGCGCCCTCGGCGCCTGGGGCGATCACATCGAGCGACCCGGTGATCTTGAAGGTCGGCGCCTCGACCGACTGTCCCGCCGTTACCTCGACTCGGACGATCTCGGTGTTGCCCTGCCCGAAGTCCGGATCGCGCACGAGGCGTTCGTTTTCAAAGGCCCCGAGCACCTTGTAGCTGCCCGCAGGGACGCCCTCGATGACCCAGCTGCCGCTGCCGACCAGGTCGGTGCCGTCGGGCGCACGCAGGCCGGGCGGGGTTTCGCCGCGCGCCAGGGTTTCGTCGAAGGTCGACTCGACGACCAGGATGTACGAGGTGCCCTCTCCTGCGCCCGGGTTTACGATGTGCACGCTGCCGGTCACCGTGCCCGGAGCATCACCCGAGAGCGACAAGTTGACCTCCGCTTCCTCGCCTCCGCTCAGCGATACGTCTTGCGCCGCATAGCTCACGCCTTGGGCGTAGCCGAGCACCGAGAAGTCGCCGTCGGGCAGATTGAAGATCCGGTAAGCGCCATCGCGGTCCGCAATGGCCGTGAAGCCTTGGGGGCTCTGCCCCGAGGTCTCGGCCACGACCAAGACGCCGGTGCGGTCACTCGGCACCTCGATCATCCCGAAGATCTCGTTCGCGCCGGCGCCCGAGGGAAGCGCGATCAACCCCACGTCAGTTGCCTTGGTTTGCACGACGAGCACGCCGTCCATGTCGACCGGGCTCGACAGGTCCACAGGAAGCGCCTGGCGAATCCCCGACGGGAACGTCTGATAGCCGGCGGCGTCAGCACGCAGGGTGACGTCGCCGCCCATGGGGTTGCCGTCGGTGTCGCGTTGCCTAGCGACCTGGATCTCGTAGTCGCCAGTCACGTCCGTGACCGCAACCGTGCTTACAGGCGAGCGATTCGCATCGAGCGCCACCACGGTCGCGCCCTCGATGGCGGTGTCGTCCGCCAGATCGAAGACGTTGCCGCGCACGACGACCGGCGCGAAGCATCCAGGCTCCCCACCGACGACTTCCTCACACACCAGACCCTCCTCGCACCCGGTTTGCGCGATCGGGTCGCACGCATCGTTGCTGCTCGAGCAACCCGTTCCCAAGAGCAGCAGAGCACCTGCCGCGCGGATGATTCGATTCATCGGTCCCCCCAAGAGGTCGCCTTCCCCCTGCGACCCATGCAATGGATCGTAACGGCTGCTGGAGGTGCGTTGAAAGCCTACAGCCCCTCACCCGCCTCCGTCCCGTGTTCCGCGTGATGCGTGATCAGCCCGAGAGCACCGCAACCGACGCGGGACCGAGGTCGATTTTCGGCAGGGGTCTGCTCGCCACTTCGTCTGCATCGTCTGCTTCGAGTCCCAGCAACCGCAAGAGCATTGCTGCACCTCGTGAGGGCAAGGTTTCGGGGTCGACACCCAACGATGTGGCAAAGCCAAGATCACCCGGGCCGCCCCGAGCGAGCTCGACTTGCGCATCGATAGCGCTCAGCACGGCGCCGCGGACGGCTACGAGGGTGACCGGCAAATCGTGCACCTGAAATCGGCCCGCCTCCATCCCGCGCTTGAGATCGCGAAGCATGCGCGGGCCCAAGCCTCGCTCGAGCGCGCGTCCGGAAAACCCGCTCTGGACGAGGAACGAGCCCCAGAGCGGTTCCTCGTACGCGTGCTCCACGGTATAGCGAACCGACGCCGCGAGCACCTCGGCGGGATCGTCCACGTGCTTGGCGATTCGATCGAGCGCGCTCCCAAACCCTTCCACCACCTCCTCGATCAGTGCGTCGTAGATCGCCTCTTTCGATTCAAAGTAGTTGTAGAAGGTGCCGAACCCGACGTCCGCAATGTCGGTGATTTCGTTGATTGCAACACCCTCCATGCCCCGTTCGGCCATGAGCTCGAGGGCGGCTCGAAGGAGCCGTGCGCGCGTACGACGCCTTCGTCGCGAGACGCGGGGCTCCGCCGCTGAGGGTGATTCTGCTGAGGTCATCGTTCCTCGGTCATAGCACGGATCTGTCAAACTTGACAATTTCATCAGAAATGATAAAAGAATCAGATTCTGAGGCTCGACGCTTTCGATCCAGAGCTCAAATGACTGAAATTACAAACAAAACCCAAGTGCTGGTGGTCGGTTTCGGCCCGGTGGGCGCCACCCTGGCCAATCTCCTCGGGCTCCAAGGAATCGAGGTTCTGGCCATCGACAAGTCGACCGAGATCTTTCCGAAGCCGCGAGCCATCTCGCTCGACAACGAGGCTCTTCGGATTCTGCAGCTCGCCGGTCTCGCCGAGGGCGCCTTCGAGACCGTTGCGATTCCCGAAGTTCGAATGTGCTCACCGGAGCTCGGCCTTTTCGCGCGAATGCGCACGGCGGGCTGTGTCGATGGTCACCCGAAGCTCGTGACCTTTCATCAGCCCGATCTCGAAGCGGCGCTTCGTGCACAGGTACGGCGGCATCCCAGCGTTTCCGTCGAGCTTGGGGTCGAGCTCGTCGGACTCCAAAGTCACTCCGAGGGCGTTCGTGCCACCTTGCGCTCGTCCGAGGGCCTCAGTGTTTCGGTCGAGGCTCGCTATGTGGTCGGCGCTGACGGAGCGAGCTCGAAAGTGCGTAAGGCCGTGGGCCTGGGCTTTGAAGGCCGGACGTATCCGCAGGACTGGCTGATCGTCGATGCCAAGAACGTGCCGTTTTCCATCGACCACGTGGAGTTTCGCTGTGATCCACACCGGCCTGCGCCGCACATGGTGGCGCCGGGCAACCGTCAGCGATGGGAGTTCATGTTGAAGCCGGGTGAGACGGCCGAAGACATGGAACGCCCCGAAAGGGTGCGCGAGCTGCTCGCACCTTGGGGGGACCCCAGCACGATGGAGATCGAGCGCACCGCCGTCTACCGCTTTCACGCGCGCACCGTCGACAAGTTCTCCAAGGGACGTGTCTTTCTGGCCGGTGACGCGGCCCACATCACGCCCCCGTTCGTCGGTCAGGGGCTCGTTGCCGGCCTTCGCGACGCAGCCAATCTCGCATGGAAGCTCGCCTGGGTGGTTCAGGGTCGCGCACACCCGAACATCCTCGACAGCTATGACGAGGAGCGGCGTCCCCACGCCAAAGCCATGATCCGTTTGGCGAGGTTCATGGGACAGCTGGTCATGCCGAGAAACCGGCTGCAGTCCATGACGACGAGCGCGTGGTTTCGTCTGGCCTGGCAGCTGCCCGCGCTGCGGTCGTACTTCGAAGACATGAAGATCAAACCAAAGAACCGATTTCGTCACGGGCTTTTCCTGAACGGAGCCAGGGCCAAGGCAGACTCGCATATCGTCTCCGGCGAGGCTTTCCCCCAAGCCTGGGTCTCGAACCGAGAAGGGAAGGGCTGCTGGAGCGACGACGTCCTCGGCTCGGGCTTTTCGCTCGTCGGCTTCGGCAAAGACCCACAACAATGTCTCGGTGCTTCCGCAAATGATTGGCATTCCTTTGGCGGTTCATGCGTGCAGCTCTGCTACCGCGGACAAGAGCTGCACCGAAGCGATGGCGGTCACGTCTGGGAAGACGTGACGGGCGCGCTCGTCTCGAAAAAGGCGTCCATCGGCTGGGCGGTGGTGGTCCGTCCGGATCGGACTGTCATGCATCAGGGTCCTGTCGCCGAAGCCCGGCGTTTGGTAGGTGAAGTCTTGGAGGTGATGTAATGACTGCGCTCCCCGCGCGAGATCCAAATCCGGTGGCGAAGGCCGTCAGCCTCGCCTACTTGACTTTCCGATGCCCCGACTTGGATCGAGAGGAAGCGTTCCTCGTCGACTTCGGGCTTCGCACTGTTCGGCGCTCTGTAGATGCGCTGTACATGCGCGATTCCGGCTCCTCTCCGTTTTGCT